>JAJZPJ010000066.1 GCA_021811225.1 Pseudomonadota bacterium | reverse complement strand
CGGGATCGAGCGCGACCGTCCGCTCGAAGCAGCGGTAGGCCGACTGCGGATCGCCCTGCCGGTTGCGGGCGACGCCGAGGCTGAAATGCGCCGCCGCCAGTTCCGGTGCCGCGGCGATGGCCAGTTCATAGTGGCGCACCGCTTCATCCGTCCGCTCGCCGTCGATCAGCAGATCGCCCAGGTTGAGGTGCGCGACGGCGTATTCGGGCAGCAGCCGTATGGCTACGCGAAAAGCCGCGGCGGCCTCCGTCGGTCTCCCCAGTTTGCGCAGCGTCGCCCCCAGATTGTTGTGGGCTTCCGGATAGTCGGGCTGCAGCGCCAGGGCCTGGCGGTAGCACGAGAGCGCCGGCTCGAGCTCGCCCCGGGCGAAATGGATGTTGCCGATGTTGTTGTGCGTCTCGGGCAGGTCGGCCGCCAATGCCCGCCGGTAACTGGCCAGGGCTTCATCCATCCGGCCCAATGCCTGCAGGGCGCTGCCCAGGTTGTGGTGGGCATCGGCGAAATCGGGCTTCAGGCTCACCGCGATCCGGTAATGGTCGATGGCCGCCAGGTGTTCGCCTGACGATTTGCGGATGTTCGCCAGGTTGTAGTGCGCCTCGAAAAAATCCGGATTGAGTTCCAGCGCCCGGGCGAAACTTTCCGCGGCATCGGGCAGGCGGCCCAGGCTCTGCAGGGTGTTGCCCCGGTTGAAATGGGCCGAGGCGGCGTCCGGTTCGAGCTCCAGGATTCTGGCGTAACAGCCGAGGGCCAGATCGAATTGCCGCTTGACGCGATACGCCAGCCCCAGGGAGGACAGGTAGGCGGTGTTTTTCGGAGCCAGGCCGCACGCCCGCGAGATCAGCGCGATCGACAAATCGACGTCGCCCAGTTGCGCGGCGGCATTGCCCATGAGGTGCAGCGCATCGGCATGGTCGGGCTCGGCCTGCAGGATCCGGGCATAGATCTGCGTCGCTTCCCCGATGCGCCCCGCCCGGTGATGCGCCAGTGCGTTCAGCAGCTCCACGCTTCATCGGCGCAACGAGCGCCGCTACGCGGATGTCGCCGGCCCGCCCGCAAGCTCAGCCGCAACTGCCGACCGCGCCGCAGGCGCTGCAGAAGTCGCAGCCGTCCTTGCGGATCACCGTGAAGTTGCCGCACTCGCTGCACAGCGCGCCCTGCATCACCCGGGGCGCGCCGGCTTCGCGCGGCGTCTCGAGGATGCCCATCTCGCGCGTCGGGTAGCCGTTCTCGTCGAGGATGCCGAGCATGGCGTAGCGGTGGATGATCAGCCGCGCCAGGTAGGCCACGGTCGAAGGCCAGTTCTGCTGGCGGCGCGTGCCCGGGACGAAGGCCATGAAGTCGCCCAGCGGCTCCGGGTAGTTCAAGAGCTTGCGCAACTTCATGCCGATCCAGGCCGGGTCCATCACGCGCATGTCGAGCGAGAGGATGCGCGAGAGGCCGTCCAGCGCGCGCGGGTAGTTGCCCGACAGCCACATCGAGTAGGGGCGCGTGACGCCGGGCACGCCGGCCATCTCCGGCAGGGTGATTTCCTTCAGGCCGAGCACCAACTCCTCGCCGGCGGCGGGGTTTACGATGTCCACCGTCCACGACAGCGTGCCGTCGGTGCCGGTCTTCGGCTCGTCGCGGCTGAACATGGTGTCGAGCACCGGCGTCGGGCCGTCGCCCTCGAAGGCGCCCAGTTGTTCGCAGCGGTAGCTGATCACCTGCGCCATGGCCGAGACGACGCCGGGCACCAGCTTGTGTTCGCCGTGCGGCGGGAAGGCCATGTCGAAGGGCTTGTCGCCGATCGTCCTGGCCAGCATGTCGAGCTTCAGCTTGAGCCAGCCGCGGTCGTTGGCGCGCATGTCCATCGACAGCGTCTTGGCCACGGCGCCCAAGCCGCGCGGCTGCTCCGAGCCATTGACCCAGACCTCGAAGGGCACCGACTTGCCGTTGGCGATGTGGCCGACGAACAGCGCGAACTCGCCGTGCGGAGTCTCGATCATGTAGGTCCAGGCCTCGTTGCCCTCGCGCATCCGCGGCCGGCCGGGCCAGCGCAGGCTGGCCAGCACCGGCGCCGGCAGCGTGCCGATCGACAGGCGGCGGTTGGCGTCGGAGATGACCACGTCCTGGGGTTTCTTCTTCTCCGCGGATTCGACCGAGAGCACCGAGCCCAGCACGGCGTTCGGCCGGTAGGTGGCCAGGCCCTTCAGGCCGGCCTTCCAGGCCGCCATGTAGAGATCCTCGAAGTCGGCGTAGGGATAATCCTCGGGCACATTCACCGTCTTCGAGATCGAGGTGTCGATATAGGGCGCCACCGCGGCGACCATGTCCTTGTGCGCCTGCGCCGAGATGTCCAGGGCGGTGACGAAGTAGTCGGGCAGCTTCGAAGTGTCGCCGCCCTGGAACTTGTAGTAGCGCCAGGCGTAGTCCTCGACCGCGTATTCCTTGAAGGTGCCGTCGGCCATCCGCTTCTTGCGCGTATACATCCAGGAGAAGGGCGGCTCGATGCCGTTGCTGGCGTTGTCGGCGAAGGCCAGCGAGATCGTTCCGGTCGGCGCGATCGAGAGCAGGTGCGAGTTGCGGATGCCGTGCTTCCTGATCTGCTCCTTCACCTCGGCGGGCAGGCGCGAGGCGAAGTTGCCGCCGGACAGATACATGTCGGCGTTGAACAGCGGGAAGGCGCCGCGCTCCTTGGCCAGTTCGACCGAGGCGAGATAGGCGCGGTCGCGCATGAACTCGGAGATCCTGGTCGCGGCTTCGCGCGCTTCAAGCGTGTCGTAGCGCTTGCCCATCATGATCAGGGCGTCGCCCAGGCCGGTGAAGCCTAGGCCGACGCGGCGCTTGGCCTGCGCCTCGGCTTGCTGCTGTTCGAGCGGCCAGTGGGTGGCGTCGAGCACGTCGTCCAACATGCGCACCGAGGTGTCGATCACCCGGCCGAAGGCGGCGTAGTCGAACGAGGCCTGGTCCGAGAAGGGCGCGGCGACGAACAGCGTCAGGTTGATCGAGCCCAGGCAGCAGCAGCCGTAAGGCGGCAGCGGCTGCTCGGCGCAGGGGTTGGTGGCCTCGATGGTCTCGCAGTAGTAGAGATTGTTGTCGCGGTTCATGCGGTCGAGGAACAGGATGCCAGGCTCGGCGTGGTCGTAGGTCGAGCGCATGATCTGGTCCCACAGTTCGCGCGCGCGCACCTTGCGATAGACCCACAGACCGTCTTCGCGCTGATAGGCGCCGGCAGCCTTGAAGTCGGCGGAGGGCACCGCCTTGTGCGTCAGTTCCACCTCGCCGTCATCCTCGACCGCGCGCATGAAATCGTCGCTGACGCCGACCGAGATGTTGAAGTTGGTCAGGTCGCCGCTGTCCTTGGCGTGGATGAATTCCTCGATGTCCGGGTGGTCGCAGCGCAGCACGCCCATCTGCGCGCCGCGGCGGCTGCCGGCGGATTCCACCGTCTCGCAGGAGCGGTCGAAGACGCGCATGTAGGAGACCGGGCCGGAGGCGCGCGACTGCGTGCCCTTGACGTGGGCGCCGACCGGACGGATCGAGGAGAAGTCGTAGCCGACGCCGCCGCCGCGGCGCATGGTTTCGGCGGCCTGCTGCAAGGCGGTGTAGATGCCCGGGCGGCCGTCGACCACCTCGGAGATGGAGTCGCCCACCGGCTGGACGAAGCAGTTGATCAGCGTCGCGCAAAGGTCGGTGCCGGCGGCGGAGTTGATGCGGCCGGCGGGCACGAAGCCGTGCTCCTGCGCTTCATAGAACTGGCGCTCCCAGTGGGCGCGGCGCTCCTCGGGCTCGACCGCGGCCAGGGCGCGGGCCACGCGCAGGCGCACCTCGGCGACGTTCGCTTCGTTGCCCTTGGCATATTTTTCGATCAGCACTTCGCCCGATATTTCCTGCGGCGGCGGCAGTGCTACGGAATGAGTGGAAACGGCTTCACCGGGTTTCAGCATATTTGTTGTCATGGTTTTTTCCCGAGGAGAGGTGGTTCGAGCGGAGCAAGGATACCTCCGGCGCCAAGTCATGGAAAGTGGAAAATTCCACGTTCCTTTAAAAACAAAGTATTGGGGAATTCTCTAGTAGCATAGCAAGCGGCATGCCACTATATATAGTAGGTTGGCGGCGATGAAAAGCCGCGAAAATTCAGTCTATTGAAGCTGCCCGATGCGGCGCGCGGTGTGGCGCGCGACCATCCATTCTTCATTGGTCGGCAATACCAGCACCTCGATGCCGCTGCCGGCGGCAGAAATGCGCGCGGCATCAGCCGAATTTGCCGCCGTGTCGATCTTGACGCCCAGCCAGCGCGCATCCGCGCAGACCGCCTCGCGCACCGGGGCGGCGTGCTCGCCGATGCCGCCGGTGAATACCAGGGCATCGAGCCCACCCAGGGCGGCGGCGAGCGAGCCCAGTTCGCGCGCGATGCGGTAGCAGAACAGATCGACCGCTTCCTTTGCGGCCGCCTGGTCCGAGGCCAGCAGTTCCCGCATGTCCTGCGAGATGCCCGAGACGCCCAGCAGGCCCGACTGGTGATAGAGCAAGCGGCTGAGCGAACCGGCATCCATGCCCTGCTGTTCCATCAGGTAGAGCAGCACGCCCGGATCCAGGTTGCCGCAGCGCGTACCCATCATCAGGCCGTCCAGGGCGGTGAAGCCCATGGTCGTGGCCGTGCTCTTGCGCTCTTTCATCGCGCACATGCTGGCGCCGTTGCCCAGATGAGCGACGACGACGCGGCTGTCGGCGCGCTCGCCCATATGCTCGGGCAGGATATGGGCGATGTATTCGTAGGACAGGCCGTGGAAGCCGTAGCGGCGGATGCCCTGCGCGCTGATCGCCCGCGGCAGCGCGAAAGCCTGCGCCAGCGGCGGCTGGCTGCGATGGAAGGCGGTGTCGAAGCAGGCCACCTGCGGCAAGTCCGGTCGCAACCGCCGCAGCGCGCGGATGGCCTCCAGGTTGTGCGGCTGTTGCAGGGGTGCTAAGGGAATCAATCGGGCGAGGGCTGCGAGGCTGGCGTCGTCGATCAACAGCGGCTCGTGGTAATCGACGCCGCCGTGCACCACGCGGTGCCCGACCGCGGCCACGTCATGGGCGCCGTGCTGGTCCAGCCACTGGAACAGGAGGGCGATCGCCCGATGATGGTCGTGACAGTCGGAAAGCGGCCGGTGCGCGACCGCCTGGCCGCCGCCGTCGACGGCGGTCAGCGCAGCGCCCGGTCCGGCGCCGATGCCCTCGCCGATGCCGTCGATCTGGCCGGACAGGGCCGGGCGCCGAACGATTTCCGCCGCCAGCGGAAACAGCGCGAACTTGATCGAGGACGAACCGGCGTTCAACACCAGCAGCGCGTTGCTCATACGGTTTTCCCTTGCTCTTTGCGCTGCGGTCCGGCAGTTCGATCGAACGCTTTCGGCTGCCATTGCTCGGAAGCCAGGCAAGCCGCCGGAACGGCGCTTACGCCCGCCGCCAGGGACCACGGCTCGCCTTCACCGTGACACATCACGTACAAATGATCCAGCCCCAAGGTTTCCATTGCAGAGCGCATCGCGGCTGTCACTCGTGGCGAGCGCGTCAACTTGATTTCGAAACCCAGACGGCAACCTTCCTGCAGAATCAAAAGATCCAGTTCTGCGCCGGCATGCACTCCCCAAAAAAATGCTTCGCCGCGTTTTGCTCCGAGGCGGCGGATGATCTCGCGCAAAATGAATCCTTCCCAAGAGGCGCCGCATTTCGGATGCGCCAGCAGACCGTCCAGTCCGCCGACGCCGAGCAAGCTATGCAGCAAGCCGGTATCCGCTACATATACCTTGGGGGCCTTGACCTCGCGCTTGCCCACGTTGGCATGCCAGGGCATCAGGCGAAACGCCATGTAGGTCCCTTCCAGTATGTCCAGATAACGTGACACCGTTTTATCGCTCACACCGAGCGACCGGGCCAATTCACTACCATTCCATGTTTGTCCGTGGTAGTGCGCCAGCATGGTCCAGAAGCGACGCAGCGTCAGCGCCGGCAGATGAATACCCAGTTGTGGCAAATCGCGCTCGAGGTAAGTGCGGATGAATGCTTCGCGCCACTCGCGGCTTTGCTCGATATCGGACACCAGCAAGGCGCGCGGAAAACCACCGCACAGCCAGCGAGTATCCAGCCAATCAGGCGTAACAGCGGACGACGCAATTTCGTCCAGCGCCAGCCCGTCCAACTCGTGGAACGCCACCCTGCCGGCCAGGCTCTCGGCGGTTGCCTTAAGCAATTCCGGCGCTGCGCTGCCCAGGATCAAAAACCGTGCCGGAGTGCCGGGGCGATCCGCCAGTACCCGGAGCAGGGGAAAAATATCCGGGCGCAGTTGAATTTCATCGATCACCACCAAACCCTTCAATTCCCGCAGGACAAATGCCGGGTCGGCAAGCCGCGCCTGGTCATCCGGATCCTCGAGATCGAAGCGTCGTTTGGGCCCGGGCCAGTCGGCTTCCAACTGTGCGGCAAGCGTGGTTTTGCCGACTTGCCTCGCGCCCAGAATGGCAACCACCGGAAAATTGGCGAGCTTCTGCTTGATCGATTCCAAATGGCGCGTTCGAAGTATCATCCGAAAATTATATTAGATAAATCGGCATTGAACTCCGAAATTTCAAACAATTTTCCTGCGGACCGGCGTTGCCCCCTCCGCCGGTCGAGCGACGAAGCATAACGGAGACCACGGCAGGCCCACACTTCGTTCACGTCTGTTTGCGCTTGGCGTGGGCGATGACCACGGCGATGGCGGTCGAGGCGGTGCGCGTCTCGGCCGAGTCGGCGCGGCTGGTGAGCACGATCGGCACGCGGGCGCCCAGGACGATGCCGGCGGAGAGCGCGTCGGCCAGATATTCGAGCTGCTTGGCCAGCATGTTGCCCGATTCGATGTCCGGCACCACCAGGACGTCGGCCTGGCCCGCCACCATCGAGCGGATGCCCTTGGTCTTGGCGGCGATGAGCGACACCGCGTTGTCGAAGGCCAGCGGGCCGTCGAGCAGGCCGCCGGTGATCTGGCCGCGGTCGGCCATCTTGCACAGTGCCGCGGCGTCGAGCGTGGCGCGCATCTTGGGATTGACCATTTCCACCGCCGCCAGGATCGCCACCTTGGGCTCGGCAATGCCGATCATCCGTGCCAGATCGATGGCGTTTTGCACGATATCGACCTTGTCCTCCAGCGACGGTTCGACATTCACCGCGGCATCGGTGATCAACAGCGGCCGCGGATAGGTCGGCACGTCCATCAGGAACACGTGGCTGATGCGGCGATGGGTGCGCAGACCGGTCTCCTTATTGACCACCGCCTCCATCAGTTCGTCGGTGTGCAAGGAGCCCTTCATCAGCGCCTCGACCTCGAAGTTGCGCGCCATCCTCACCGCGACCTCGGCCGCGGCGTGGCTGTGCGGCACGTCGATGATGCGGCAGCCGTCGAGGGAGACGCCGATCTGCTCGGCCAGCGGGCGCAGCTTCTCTTCCGGACCGACCAGGGTCGGCAATATCAGACCGGCGTCCCGCGCCATCAGCGCGCCCTTCAGGGACTCGCCGTCGCAGGGATGGACCACGGCCATGGCGATCGGCGCGAGGCCGCGGGTCATGGCCAGCAGGTGGTCGTAGCGGGCCTGCCGGTCGCTGATCGTAAACCCCGGCATGGTCATGCGCGCGCGCTTGATCTTCTCGGTCGGCGCCAGCACTTCGGCGGTGCCGCCGATCACCTTGAGACCCTCCTGATTGGCGCACAGACAGTCGAAGACGATGTGGTGATTGTGATCGAACTTCTTCTGGCAGGTGAGGGTGACGGTGATGGTGTCGCCCAGCGCCACCGGCCGCGAGAAGTGCAGGGTCTGGTCGATGTAGATGGTGCCCGGGCCGGGAAACTGGGTGCCCAGCACGGTCGAGATCAGCGCGCCGCCCCACATGCCGTGGGCGATCACTTCGCGGAACATCGACGAACGCGCGTATTCGGGATCGACGTGGGCGGGATTGACGTCGCCGGACATGATCGCGAACAACTGGATGTCCTCGGCGCGCAGGGTGCGCACCAGCGTGGCGCTGTCGCCGACCTGGATCTCGTCGTAGGTACGGTTCTGAATGGTGTCTTGGCTCATGTCGGCTCCTAAAGCCAATTATAATGCGCCTCTCGTCTTCATCAGGAAACGCCCATGAAACTCGACCAAGCCGCGCTCGATCAGCTCTTTGCCGCCGCGCGGACCCACAACGTCTGGCAGGATCGCCCGGTTTCCGACGAGCTGCTCCATGAGCTCTACGAGTGCATGAAGTGGGGGCCGACCGCCGCCAACGGCTCGCCCGCCCGCATCGTCTTCGTCAAGTCGCGCGCGGCCAAGGAACGCCTGCTGCCATGCATGGCGCCGGGCAACCAGGACAAGACCCGGGCCGCGCCGGTCACCGTGATCGTCGCCATGGACGGCGCCTTCTACGAAAAATTGCCGGTCTTGTTCCCGCAGGCGGACGCGCGTTCCTGGTTCGTCGGCAATCAGGCGCTGATCGATGCCACCGCCTTTCGCAACAGCAGCCTGCAAGGCGCCTACCTGATCCTGGCGGCGCGGGCGCTGGGCCTCGATTGCGGGCCGATGTCGGGTTTCGACGCCGACAAGATCAACGCCGCGTTCTTCAAGGACAGCGCGGTCAAAGCCAATTTCGTCTGCAATCTGGGTTACGGCGACGCCGCCAAGCTGTTCCCGCGCAATCCCCGCCTGACGTTTGCCGAAGCCTGCCGCATCGAGTGACCGGCGCCATCGCGACGGCCACGGCCTGCGGCCTCGCAGTGACGGCCGTGGGAATTCCCGTGGGACGGCAGCGCGGCGATCCTGGTTTGCCGCGGCCCTGCGGGCCTCGCAACGACAGAATGGGTCGTTTCTGCGCGCCGAAGGCGAAGCAATCTTGAACGAGGAAGCCGGACGATGAAATATGTGAGCTATGGCAGCGCGGGCACGCCCGAATCGATGGCCCTGGGCGAGTGCGAAGCGCCGGTCCCCGGTCCGGGAGATATCCTGATCGAGGTTCATTACGCGGGGGTCAACCGGCCCGACGTGGCGCAGCGTGCCGGCAAATACCCGCCGCCGCCGGGCGCCTCGCCGATCCTCGGGCTGGAGGTGGCCGGGCGGGTCGCGGCGCTGGGCGCGGGCGTCGGCGAATGGCGGGTCGATGATCGGGTCACCGCGCTGGTCCCGGGCGGCGGCTACGCCGAGTATTGCGTGACGCCCGCGGCGCACGCGCTGCCCGTTCCCGAGGGCATGAGCCTGGCCGAGGCCGCCAGCCTGCCCGAGACGTGGTTTACCGTCTGGGCCAATCTGATCGACATCGGCCGCTTGAAGGCCGGCGAGCGGCTCCTGGTCCATGGCGGCTCGAGCGGCATCGGGCTCACCGCGATCGGGCTCGCCAACCACGTCGGCGCCGAGGTGATCGTCACCGTCGGCAGCGAAGAGAAGGCCGAGTTCTGCAGAGCCTTCGGCGCCGACACCGCGATCAATTACCGCAGCGGCGATTTCGTCGAGGCGGTCAAGGCGGCCACCGGCGGCGAAGGCGTCGATGTCGTGCTCGACATGGTCGGCGGCAGCTATCTGCAGAAGAACGTCGGGCTGTTGCGCCGCGACGGCCGGCTGGTGATGATCGCCTTCCTCGCGGGCAGCAAGACCGAATTCGATTTCCTGCCGGTGATGACGAAGCGCCTGACCCTCGCCGGCTCGACCATGCGTCCGCGCACCGTGGCCGAGAAGGCGGCGATCCGCGACGCGCTGCGGGCCGAGATCTGGCCGGCGCTGGCCGCGGGAAAATTGCAGACCCATTTGTTCGCCGCGTATCCCATCGGGCAGGCGGGCGAGGCGCATCGGCTGATGGAGAGCAGCCGGCACATCGGCAAGATCGTGCTGCAGGTTCGCGCTTGAGCCCCAACCATCATGAGTGACGATATGAAGCTGCGCGCGACGCTCGATCCCGAGGACTGGCAGGCCCTGCGCGCGCAGGGCCACGTCATGCTCGACGACATGTTCGACTACCTCGAGCACCTGCGCCAGCGCCCGGTCTGGCAGCCGATCCCGCAGACGGTCAGGGACGGTTTTCATGAGCCCTTGCCGACGGCTCCCAGCGAACTCACCGCGCTGCATCGGCGCTTCATCGACGACATCCTTCCCTATGCCGCGGGCAACGCCCATCCCGGCTTCATGGGCTGGGTCAATGGCGGCGGCACGCCGGTGGGCATGCTGGCCGAGATGCTGGCCGCCGGGCTGAACGCCAATCTCGGCGGCCGCGACCAGATTCCGATCGCGGTGGAGCGGCAGGTGGTCGAATGGGTCCGGGAAATCTTCGCCTTTCCCGAGAGCGCCACCGGCCTCTTCGTCACCGGCACCTCGGCCGCCAACCTGATCGCCGTGCTGGTGGCCAGGACTGCGGCCCTGGGCCTCGCCGTGCGCCGCCAGGGCCTGGCGGCAGACCCGCGGCGTCTGGTCGCCTACGCCTCCACCGGCGCGCACGTCTGCATCGCCAAGGCGATGGACATCGCCGGCATCGGCTCGGAATCGCTGCGCCTCGTCGCGGTGAACGAGCGCTTCCAGATGGACGTCGCGGCGCTGGCACGCGCGATCGCGGACGACCGCGCCGCCGGCCTGACGCCGTTTCTGGTCGCCGGCACCGCCGGCTCGGTCGATGTCGGCGCCATCGACGATCTCGTCGCGCTCGGCCAGCTCGCCCGGGCACAGGCTCTCTGGTTCCACGTCGATGGCGCCTACGGCGCGCTGGCCATGCTGGCGCCGGAACTGGCGCCGCACTTTAGCGGCATCGAGCAGGCCGACTCCATCGCCTTCGACTTCCACAAGTGGGGCCAGGTGCCCTACGACGCCGGTTTCGTCCTGGTCAGGGACGGCGAGCTGCACCGGGACAGCTTCGCCTCGGCCACCTCCTATCTCAAGCGCGAGAGTCGCGGGCTGGCCGCCGGTTCGCCCTGGCCCTGCGATTTCGGCCCCGACCTGTCGCGCGGCTTCAGGGCCTTGAAGACCTGGTTCACGCTCAAGTTCTACGGCGTGGAGCGGCTGGGGCAAATGATCGCCAACACCTGCCAACTGGCCCAGTACCTGAAGCGCCAGATCGAGGCCAGTCCGGCGCTGGAACTGCTGGCGCCGGTGGCACTCAACATCGTCTGCTTCCGCTATCGCTGCAGCGACGATACGACCGCCCACCGGGTCAATGCGGCGATCGTGGTGGCGCTGCAGGAGTCGGGCGTCGCGGCCCCCTCCAGCACCACGATCGCCGGTCGTCTGGCGATCCGCGCCGCGATCGTCAATCATCGCACCGAAGCGCAGGACATCGACGCCCTGGTCGCGAAGACGCTGGCCTTGGGCGCAATCGAAATTTCGAAAACCGGGAAACCCTGATGAATCCAGACGCAAACGAACAACCGGGCGAGGCTGGCGGGCGGCGAAAATTGCTGGGGCTGGCGGCGCTGATGCGCATGGTGTTTTCCGGCGCCGATCTCGTTCCCGTCGGCGAGCGCCTGATGGCGCGCGCCGCGGCCGATCCGCAAGACGCCGAAGCGCTGATGGACTTGTCGACGATTCTGCAGATCTGGCTGAATCACCAGCTGGCGCTCGCCACGCAGGCCCAGGCGCTGGCGATGCAGCAGCTCTATCGCCTGCCGGCGGCCGGAAGCGGCGAGCCCGGCATCAGGCTGCTCGCCCTGATGGCGCCGGGCGACCTGATGACCAACACGCCGCTCGATCTGCTCCTGGAGGGCTCCGACGTCGCGCTCGACATGCTCTACCTGACGCCGGATCTGGCCTTGCCGGAGCGGCTGCCCGAGCACGACGTGCTGTTCGTCGCCATCGGCGAATCGGATCGGAACCGACCGCTGCTGGCCGAAATAGAGGAGATCGTCGGGAACTGGCCGCGCCCGGTGCTGAACCTGCCCGAGCGCATCGTTTCGACCTCGCGCGAAGGCGCTTCGGCGCTGCTCGAAGCGCTGCCCGGGGCGGTCATGCCGATCGCGGCGCGGGTCGGCCGGCCGGCGCTGGAACGCCTGGCGCGCGCGGAATTGCCGATCGCCGACCTGCTGCATGAGGGCGCCTTCCCGATCATCCTGCGGCCGATCGATTCCCATGCCGGCAAGGGCCTGTCGAAGATCGACGATCCGGCCGGCGCCGCCCGCTATCTGCAGGACATGCCCGAGTCCGAGTTCTATGTTTCCCGCTTCGTCGATTACCGCAGTCCGGACGGGCTGTACCGCAAGTACCGGGTGGCGCTGATCGGCGGCCGCGCGTTCGCCGTGCATATGGGCGTATCGGCGCACTGGATGATCCACTACCTGAACGCCGGCATGACCGAGAGCGCCGAGAAACGGGCGGAGGAAGCGCGCTTCATGGCGGACTTCGACGAGGATTTCGCGCGCCGTCATGGCGCCGCGCTGGCGGCTGTGCACCAGCGCTTCGGACTCGACTATCTGGTCATCGATTGCGCCGAGGACGCCGCCGGCCGGCTGCTGATTTTCGAGGTCGATACCGGCGGGGTGGTTCATGCGCTCGATCCGGTCGAACTCTTTCCCTACAAGCAAGCTCAGATGCGCAAGGTGTTTGCCGCCTTTCGCGAGTTGTTGGCCGGGGCGATGAAGCGCGGCCGTGTCTGAGGGCCGGCTTCTGCCCACCGAGCGCTTGCTCCTGACGGGCGGCGACGCCCGCATTGCCGCCGATCCGGCCAACGCCGGCCGGCCGGACCCGCAGCTGGCGGCCCTCGGCTCCTCGACCGCGTCGCGCATCTCGGCAGAGGGTTTCGCCGCGGCCGACCGCCTGCGCCAGCGCATCGTCGCCGCGACCGGGACGCACGGGCTCGGCCCCGCGCTCGCCTACGCCCGCGAACTCGAACGGATGCGGGACGAGCTGCGCGAACTGTGCGGCCTGGCCGATCTGCCCGGACTCGACATCGTCTTTGCCGCCTCGGGTACGGACCTGCACCTGATCGCCGCCCAGATCAGCGGCGGCTCGCCCTCCCGTCCGACGCTCGCCGTCATGGTCGATCCCGCGGAGACCGGCAGCGGCGTGCCCGCCGCCCTGGCTGGCCGCCACTTCAGCGCTCTCGCCGCGCTGGGCGAGAGCGTCGGCGTGGGGCTGTCGATCGCCGGCAGCGGCGCGCTGGAGGTCGCGACCGTGCCCTTGCGTCTTGCCG
>JAJZPJ010000065.1 GCA_021811225.1 Pseudomonadota bacterium | reverse complement strand
GACCAGCATTTCCAGCAGGGTGAAGCCATCGACTCTTTTGGTGTCAGTCGGCCTAAAGGCCGAGCTACCGCCACGTAGGCCGGCTTTTAAGCCGACGAGCATGGGAAGGTCCTGGGACACTACGGCTGCTTGGTCGCGTCGCCCGGCGGCAGATAACCCAGGTCGGCATCCAGACCTTCGCCGCCGCGCTTGCCGTCTGCTCCGAGCGAGTACAGGGCGAATGGTTGGCCGTTGGTGCCTGGGCGACTGTATTGATAGGGATTGCCCCAGGGATCTTTGGGCAGGTCTTCGTCGAGATAAGGACCGCGCCAGAGGTTCTTCAGCGCTCCGTCCGTCGGCGCGGTATTGAGCAGCGCCAGCCCTTCGCTCTCGGTCGGAAAGCGACCGATATCGAGGCGCAGCGTCTCCAGTGCGCCCTTCAGCATCTTGATCTGGGTCTGGGCGGTCTGGACCTTGGCGGAATCCACCTTGGTAAACAGCCTGGGGCCGATCAGGCCCGCGAGCAGGCCGATGATGACTAGCACCACCAGCATCTCAAGCAGGGTAAAACCCGAATTCGTCGTCTTGTTTGTCATGGCTCAAAAGGATACGTTGTTCAAACTGGTGATCGCCAGCATCACGGCGATCATGATGGTGCCGATCACGCCGCCGATGAGCAAAATGGCGATCGGCTCCAATAAGATCATAAAGCGCTTCAAACGTTCCCGCCCGGCGGTCTCGTAGAGCGTTGCCAGGGTGCGCAGCATGTTGGCCAGTTCGCCCGAGCGTTCCCCGACCCTGATCAGATTCAGCCCGGTGACGTTCAGCATCTGCACCTCGGCCAGGGCGAGCGCCATCTTCTTGCCGCCCCTGACCTCTCGCAAGGTCTGCTGTAGTTTATGCTTGACCGCGGTGAGGCGCATGCCGTTTTGCGTGAGCTCCATGGCCCTCAGTATCGGCACCCGATTCTCCAGCAGGGTGCTCAGCATCGCCGCCCAGCGGCCGATCTCGGTTTCGACCAGCCAGCGGCCGAGAATCGGCACGCGCGACAGGGTCTGCATCATCTTCGAACGCACCTGGGCATTGGCGACCAGACTCACCGCCGTCAGCACGGCTGCTGCGGCACCCAGTCCGACCCAGAGCAGATTTTCCTTGACGAACATTCCGGCGGATAGCACCCAAACCGATATCGCCGGTATCTGGGAACGGCTGTTCTTGAGGATGCTGGCGAATTTCGGCACCACGACGATGAAGATCAGCAGCGTCGCCGCGATACCCGAGAACACCAGGATCGCCGGATAAATCAGCGCATTCCTCATCTCGCTGCTGATCCGCTGCTCGTACTCCATCTGGGTCGCGGCGCTTTGCAGGGCCTGGGACAGCTTGCCGGTGTGCTCGCCGGCGGCGACCAACTGGAACAGGTAGTCTGGCCAAGTCAGGGGGGCGGATTGCAGCGCTGCGGAAAAGTTCTCGCCGCCGCGCAGTTTGCCGTGCACATGCTTGAAGGTCTCGCCGATGGCGCTGTCGGTGTGCGTCTGGCCGATCGATTCGACGGCCTCGGCCAAGGATACGCCGGCCTGCAACAGGATGGCGAGCTCGCGGATGACGATCGCCTTGTCCTGGTGGCTGGCACCGCGCACCCGTCTGTGAGGAGCATCGGCCGGCCGGCCGGCTGGCCCTATCTCGATCGGGGTCAATTCCTGCTGGCGCAGCCGCCTGGCCACTTCGCGCTCGCTGCCGGCGTCGATGATCCCGGCAACCGTCTGTCCCTGCGCGTTCACCGCCTGGTAACGGAATTCCACGCCGCTATTCCTCGCCCTCGGTGAGGCCGGTGACGCGCAGCACTTCGTCGATGCTGGTCATGCCGCGCCAGGCTTTGATCAGGCCGTCCTCGCGCAGGCTGCGGTAGCCGTCCTGGCGCGCGATGCCCACCATGTCTGCCGCCGTGGCCCGCTGCATGATGGCGTTTTGGACCGCGGTGCCGACCTCGACCAGCTCGTAGATGCCGATGCGCCCGCGATAACCGCTGCCGCGACAATGGGGGCAGCCCACCGCCGTTCGCCATTTTGCCGGGGTTGCCAACAAGCTGGGATAGCGCTGCTGCAGCTGCCGGGCCATTTCGACGATAGCCTGCGGCGGCTCGAATTCGCGCGCACAGCGTTCGCATAGGCGTCTCACCAGGCGCTGCGCCTGCACCGCCCTGACCGAGGAGGCCACCAGGAAGGGTTCGAGTCCCATGTCCAGCAAGCGGGTGAAGGCGCTCAGAGCGTCGTTGGTGTGCAGCGTGGACAACACCAGGTGCCCGGTCAGGGCAGACTGAACGGCGATTTCGGCGGTCTCGAGGTCACGGATCTCGCCGATCATGATCACGTCCGGATCCTGGCGCAATATCGCTCTCAACGCGCGCGCAAAGTCATAGCCGATCTCGCTGTGGGTCTGGATTTGCGTCACGCCCGCGAGCTTGTACTCGACCGGGTCTTCCACGGTGATGATCTTCTTGCTGCGGTCGTTGGCGGCGTCGAGCGCAGCGTAGAGCGTCGTGCTCTTGCCCGAACCCGTGGGACCGGTCACCAGGATGATGCCGTGCGGCTCCTGCACCCAGCGGCTGAACTGCGCGTGATGATCGGCCTCCATCCCCAGCCATTCCAGGTTCAGGTTGGAGCGTTCCTTGGGCAACAGGCGCATCACGATCGATTCGCCGTGCACGCCGGGCAGGGCGGAGACGCGGACATCCATGTCGGCACCGCCGGCGCGGATGGAGATCCGACCGTCCTGGGGCAGACGGCGCTCGGCGATGTCCATTCCGGAAATCAATTTGATCCGCGAGGCCACCGCGTCGAAGCGACTACGCGACTGACTCATCCGCGTATGCAGGATGCCATCGACCCGATAGCGCACGGCGAAGTCGCTCTCTTCGGGCTCGATGTGGATGTCGGAGGCATCCTCGTCGATCGCCTGTGCCAGGATATTGCTGACCAGTTCGATGATCGGCGCTTCTTCCGCCAGCTCGCGCAAGTGCGCGACTTCGTCCTCGTATTCGCCCTGTGGCTCGATCTCGATCAGCTTGAGCAGCCGCTCCAGATCCTGGCTTCGGACGAAATGCCAAGCTCGCGGGTGATCCTTGAGGGCAGCGGCCAGCGTCTCGTGGAGGTAGCTGTTGATCGGATTGCGCGAGACGCAATGAATGGTCCCTTCAGGGTCTTCCCAGATGACCAATTGTTGGTCGGAGAACCATTCCGGCGACAGGCCGCTCGCTCCGATCGCATTGGCGATTTCGACCGCCTGGGTCGGAAGTTGGTCTGGCGCCAAGAGCGACAGGCCGAGCTGCTCCGACAGAACTGGCAGCAAGGCGTCTTCGGACAGGGCGCCCATCCGTACCAGAATGGAACCGAGGCGCCCCTTGAATTGGCGCTGGAAGGCCAGCGCCTTGTCCAGATCCTGCTGGCTGATCAAACCGCGCTGAAGCAGCAGCGCCCCGATCACCGTCGCCGTTTCCGTCGTTTTCAGCTCGCCGGGTGCCGTCATAGAGTGGAAATAGCGAAGTTCAAGGTGGTCGGAAGTAGGAGAGGCTGCCGCAGTCCGGATTGTAACGTTTTTCTCCACTTGCCCGGGTCCGCCTTTAGACTGGCCAAGGCAATCGCATGAACAGAGCCTTCAGGGCGCCTTTATTCTGCGTGAATGTAATCGCGCCGGCTATCGGGAATTCATGCCATTGACCGATAACGAATTCGAGCTACGTCGGGCCATTTCGGCCTGCTTGTCTTACGGGTAGGACGATTTGCAAACGAATACGTTGCTTTCGGTCATCGCCTCGTCGGTACCAGCGCAAGTACGTTCCCCGCTACCGGGAGCAGCATCGCGATCGCCGCGACGACCGCGGCGACAGAGGAGACAGAGGCGAAGGACGCCGGGGCGATCGTCGCGGCGGCGACCGAGACCGGCGCGGCGATCGGTAGCCGTCAAGGCATCCGCCGAATTTGCATCAGACGTCGAACTGCAGCGCGTAGAGGCGGGAATAGGTGCCCGCCTGCGCCAGCAGTTCGGCGTGGCGGCCGGCCTCCGCCACCTGCCCGTGCACCAGCACGACGATGCGGTCCGCTCCTTCGATGGTGGACAGCCGGTGGGCGATGACCAGCGTGGTCCGGCCCTGCATCAGGGTGTCGAGCGCCGTCTGGATCTGCCGCTCGGATTCGCTGTCGAGCGCCGAGGTGGCCTCGTCGAGGATCAGGATCGGGGCGTTCTTGAGGAAGGCGCGGGCGATCGCCAGGCGCTGGCGCTGGCCGCCGGAGAGCTTGACGCCGTTCTCGCCGACCGTGGTCGCTAGGCCCTGGGGCATCTGGCAGATGAACTCCCAGGCGTTGGCTGCTCTCGCCGCCGCGATGATCTCGGTCTCGGTGGCGCCGGCCGAGGCGCCGTAGGCGATGTTGGCCGCCACCGTGTCGTTGAACAGCACCACTTCCTGGCTCACCAGCGCGATGTTCCGGCGCAGGCTCGCCAGCGTCAGGTCCTGGATGTCCTCGCCGTCGATGGTGATCCTGCCGCTGTCGGGGCTGTAGAAGCGCGGAATCAGTGCGGCCAGCGTGCTCTTGCCGCTGCCCGAGGGGCCGACCAGCGCCACGGTCTGGCCGGGGCGGATGTCCAGGCTGACGCCCTGCAGCGCCGGCTTCGAGGCGCCGTCGTAGGAGAAGCTCACGTTGTCGAAGGCGATCCCGCCCTTCGCCCGCGCCAGCGTCCGGGTGCCGCGGTCGTCCTCGGGCGTCTGGTCGAGCAGCGAGAAGATGCTCTCCGCCGCCGCCAGGCCGCGCTGCAGCGGCGCATTGACGTCGGTCAGGCGCTTCAAGGGCGCGAGCAGCAACAGCATCGCGGTGACGAAGGAGACGAAGCCGCCGACCGTGATGTGGCTCTGCGACGACTGCAGGAGGGCGACGTAGATGATGATCGCCAGGGCGGTGGCCGCGGCGACCTGGGTCAGCGGCACGGTGGCCGAGGCGGCCATCGATTCGCGCATCGCCGCCCGGCGGAACTCGTTGCTCGATTCGGCGAAGCGCTTCGCCTCGTAGCGCTGGCCGCCGAACACCTTGACCACCTTGTGGGCGCCGACCGCCTCCTCGAGGATGTGCGCGATCAGCCCCATGGCGCTGTAGCCGCGGCGGCTGGCGGCGCGCAGGCGCTTGCCGAAGGTCTTGACGACGCCGACGATCAGGGGCCCCACCGCCACCGCGATCAGGGTCAGCTTCCAGTTGAAGTAGAGCATGAAGGCGAGCAGGCCCAGGATCGTCAGCGAGTCGCGCACCAGCACCGTCAGCACGGTGGTGGCCGCCGCCGTGACGTTGCCGACGTCGTAGGTGACCTTGGAGATCAGCGCGCCCGCCGACTGGTCGTCGAAGTAGCGCGTGGGCAGGCCGAGCAGGCGGCCGAACATCTGCTGGCGCAGGTCCATGACCAGGTGGTTGGTGACCCAGGCCAGGCTGTAGGAGGTGAGGTAGGTGAGGATGCCGCGCACCACGAAGATCGCCACCATGGCCAGCGGCAGCAGATAGAGCTCGCCGCTGTTGCTGGCGACGAAGCCCGCGTCGAGCAGCCTCTTCATGAGCGCCGGGAACAGCGGTTCGGTCATCGCGGTGGCCGCCATGCCCAGGATGGCGAACGCGAACACCTTGCGGTAGGGGCGGACGAAGCCCAGCAGGCGCAGGTAGATTTCGCCGCTTTGGTGGCTGGGAGCTGGGGGCATCTGAGAGTCGGTCCGGGGGCGAGGGCAACGCGCTATTGTGCCAGACAAGGGCCGGCGCCAGGCTCAGCCGGCCGACCGGGCGGGCGCCGGCAGCCACGCCGCCAGGCGCCGCCAGTCGAGGTGCCGCTCCAGCGTGTCGGCGAGGCGGTCGATGTCGGCTTCCCGCCGCTGCGCCAGATCGAGATGCCCGAAGGATGCCGCAGCGGCGGGGCTGGCCCAGGCGAGCAGGGCGGACAAGGCGGCGGGTTCGTCGAACAGGCCGTGCACGTAGGTGGCGAGTATCCGGTCGTCCGCCGAAATCGCGCCGTCGGTCCGGCCGCCGAGATGGACGGCGGGCCTGTCCAGCGCCGGGCCGTGCGATACCCCCATGTGGATCTCGTAGCCCCGGAGTTCTGCCCCGCCTTCGAGCGCCAGGGTGCCGGCGACGTTTTTCAGCTGCTTCTCGGGGCCGAGCGTGGTCTCGAAATCGAGCAGGTCCAGTCCGCTGCCGCTGCCGGGCGCGCCCTCCAGCCCGAGCGGGTCGTGCAGCGCGCGGCCGAGCATCTGCAGGCCGCCGCAGATGCCGATCAGCTTGCCGCCGTAGCGCAGATGCCTCTGGATCGCCGGTTCCCAGCCGTGATCGCGCAGCCAGGCGAGATCGGAGCGCACCGCCTTGCTGCCGGGCAGGACGATCAGGTCGGCCGGCGGAATCGTCTGCCCCGGACCGACGAAGCGGAAGGCCAGTTCCGGATGCAGGCGCAGCGGGTCGCAGTCGGTGGCGTTGGCGATGCGCGGCAGCGCCGGACAGATGATCCGCAGCCGGGAATTCGCATCGCCGCTGGCGGCCCGCGGCAGCGCGTCCTCGGCGTCCAGATGCAGGCCCGAGAGATAGGGCAGCACGCCCAGCACCGGCTTGCCGGTGCGCGCCTCCAGCCAGTCGAGACCTGATTGCAGCAGGCTCATGTCGCCGCGGAAGCGGTTGATGACGAAGCCGACGACGCGCTTCCGCTCGCTCGACGAGAGCAGTTCCAGCGTGCCGACCAGGTGGGCGAAGACGCCGCCGCGGTCGATGTCGGCGATCAGGATCACCGGGCAGTCGGCCAGTTCGGCGAAGCCCATGTTGGCGATGTCGCGGTCGCGCAGGTTGATCTCGGCCGGGCTGCCGGCGCCCTCGACGATCACCGCTTGATACTGCGCCGTGAGTCGCCCGAAGGACTCCATCACCGCCGCCATCGCGATCGGCTTGTAGTCGTGGTAGGCGCGGGCGTCCATGTCCAGGCGCGCCCGGCCGTGGATGATGATCTGGGCGCCGGTGTCGCTGGAAGGCTTGAGCAGCACCGGGTTGAAGTCGGTGTGCGCCGGCACGCGCGCGGCCATCGCCTGCAGCGCCTGGGCGCGGCCGATCTCGCCGCCGTCGGCGGTCACCGCGCTGTTTAGCGCCATGTTCTGCGGCTTGAACGGGGCCACGCGCACGCCGCGCCGCGCCAGCACGCGGCACAGGCCGGCCACCAGCGTCGTCTTGCCGGCGTCGGAGGTGGTGCCCTGCACCATCAGGGTGTCGCTGCGCATAGTAAGATCCGCCTTTCCACTCGGGCGGAGCTCAGGCTGCGCCGCCGCAATTATCCCATGCCGAACCGGCTCCTCCTCTCGCTCTGCCTGCTCGCCGCGGCCGCGGCGGCGCAAGCCGGGATCGTCGTGCAGGACGACGCCGGCCGGACCGTCCGCCTGGCGGCGCCGGCACGGCGCATCGTCAGCCTGGCGCCGCACATCACCGAAAATCTCTACGCCGCCGGCGCCGGCAGCCACATCGTCGGCGTCAGCGCCTACAGCGATTACCCCGCGGCGGCGAAGAAGCTGCCGCGCGTGGGCGGCGCCGCCAGCCTCGATCTGGAAGCCATCCTGGCGTTGAAGCCCGACCTGGTGATCGCCTGGGACAGCGGCAACCAGGCCGGCCAGCTCGCCAAGCTGAGGGCGCTGGGCCTGCCGCTGTTCGTCAGCCGGCCGCTGAAGGTCGACGACATCGCGACCGACATCGCGCGCTTCGGCGAGCTGGCCGGCACCAGCGCCGTCGCCCTTCCCGAGGCGCGCGCCGTCCGCGCCCGCATCGCCGAACTGCGCGCCAGATATGCCCAGCGGCCGCCGGTGCGCACCTTCTACCAGATCTGGGACCGGCCGCTGATCACCGTCAACGGCGAGCAGCTGATCAGCGACGTGATGCGCCTGTGCGGCGCCGACAACGTCTTCGCCGGTCTGCCGCAACTGGCGCCGACGGTCTCGATCGAAGCGGTGCTCGCCGCCGATCCGGAGGCCATCGTCGCCAGCGGCGCGGACGCCACCCGGCCACAGTGGCTGGACGGATGGAAGCGCTGGAAAGACCTGACGGCGGTCGCGCGCGGCAATCTGTTCTTCGTCCCCCCGGACCTCATCAGCCGCCCGACCCCGCGCATCCTCGACGGCGCCCGGCTGCTCTGCGCGGACATGGAGACGGCGCGCGGCCGGCGCCCCGGCGCGAAAGGCGGTTGAGCCGCCGGTCGCGGCGAAGGGTTCAGGGAAGGACGGAAGCTTCGCCCGCCAGCGCTCCCAGGCGTTTGACGGCTTCCTCGAGACGCGGCGACCAGGGGTTGCCGCAGTTCAAGCGCAGGCAATTCCGGTAGCGGCCGCTCGCGGAGAAAAGATCCCCGGGAACGAAGGCGATGCCCTCCCTCACGGCGTGCTCGAACAGCACCGCGCTGTCGCTCCCGGCAGGAAGTTCGACCCAGAGGACGAAGCCTCCCTGCGGTTGAGACAGCCGGGTTCCGGCCGGAAAATAGCGCAGTATCGCCTCGGACATCTGCATCACCTGCCGCTCGCAGGCGCGCCGCAAGCCGCGCAGGTGGCGGTCGTGGGCCGTCGATTCCAGGTGCCGGGCAGCCACCGCCTGGGTCACCGGATTGGTGGCGCCGGAGGTCAGGGTCTTTTGCATCAGGACCTCGGCGTGGAAGCGGCCCGCCGCGACGTAGCCCAGGCGCAGAGAGGGGCTCAGCGTTTTCGACAGCGACGAGCAGAGCATGACGTTCCCGGCCGTGTCGAACGACTTCACCGGCCAGGGGCGGTCCGGACCGAAGTGCAGGCCCCCGAAAATGTCGTCCTCGATGACCGGTATCCGCCGCTCCGCCATCAACTCGGCGAGGCGCTTCTTCTCGTGATCGGGGACGAGGCTGCCCAGCGGATTGCTGAAGTTGCTCACCAGCAGGCAGGCGGCGATCCGCCGCTCGCGGCTGGCGATCTCCAGCGCGTCCACCGACAGGCCGAGGCGGTGATGGGTCGGAATCTCCAGGGCCTTCAGCCCCATTTGCTCCAGCAACTGCAGCATCAGATAGTACGAGGGCGATTCCACCGCCACCGTGTCGCCCGGCCGGGTCACGGCGCGCAGGCAGAGCGACAGGGCTTCGGTACAGGAGTTGGTGACGACGATCTCGTCCGCCGCCAGGGGCTGGCCCCAGGCGAGCGAGTGGCGGACGAACTGCCGCACCAGATCGGGATGATTCAAGTCCGTGTGGCTGTTCCTGTCGAGGAGCGCTCCCGAACGCCGGCCGACGAGGCCGTAGAGGCGCTGCAGGCTCGCGATCGGCAGCAGTTCGGCAGCCGGCATGGCGGTGCCGAAGGGAACCATCCCCGGCCGGGCGATGCAGGCGTGCACGCCCATGAGGCGGCTGCTGATATCGACGGCCACCGGCCGCGCCAGACGCCGACGGGTTTGCGGTTCGAGTTGCGGGCTGCGCTCGGGGGCCGGCAGGCAGACGAAGAATCCGGACTGCGGCCGCGCTTCGACCTGGCCGCGTTCCTCCAGCTGCCGCAAGGCCTGCACCACCGTCGAGATGGACAATCTCTTTTCATGGGCCAGGCGACGCACGGAGGGCAGGCGGTCGCCGGGGCGCAGGATGCGCCCGGCAATCATGCCGGCGAGCTCGTCCGCCAGCCGTTCGTAGCGCAGTATCCGCTGATCCATCCGAGCCCCTTTTCTGCCGATGTTCCACGCCGGATTTTCCCGCAGGCGGCGCTCACCCGACAGGCACAGTTGCCGGCAGATTCGACCGGCACAGATTGCATGAATGGCAATTGTAACGGTGACAATTTCGCCCGCTTGTGTCTGTACCGATTTGCCGCCGGTTCTTAGACTGGCGTCGTCGAATGGTTCGGGAGATGAAACATGCGAAGCTCACCAAGGAATGCATCGATCCGGCTCGCCGCGGATAGACCGCTGGCTTTTCGAGGCGCGCGCGGCTTCCGTCTCGAATGCACCGAAGGGCGGGTCTGGCTCACGGTCGAAGGGCAGGGCGGCGACTTTTTTCTGGCCGGAGGCGAGCGGCTGGGCATCGAGAGCGACGGTCTCGCGCTCGTCGAGGGCTTTCCCTCCGGCACCGTCCGGCTGCTCAGCGGGGCGCCCTGGACTCGTCTTCTGGCGAGCTGGTGCAAGCGGCGTTTCGCCCTGTCCGCCACGAACCTTCGCAAGATTGCCGGTCGTTGCGGGCAGAGCGAAGCGGTCTCCTGAGGATTCAAGCGTAGCCGCGGATCAGGGCCGCCAGTACGTAGGTCGGGCTTCAGCCCGACGACCGGAGGAAGTCCTTGTGGGACATGTCGGCATGAATGCCGGCCTACGGTTTCACGTTTCAGCATGGCTGACTACAGGACTGCCACCGCCTTCGGTCTCGCAGTGACGACCGGAGGAGGTCCCTTTGGGACGAGGATGGTGGCGGAGTGTATCGATGACCGGCTCTCCGTGCCTCCTGAGGATTCAAGCGTAGCCGCGGATCAGGGCCGCCAGTTTTCCCAGTCCCGACTCGGCCTGGGCTTCGTCGGCGTGGCTGAAGTTGAGGCGCAGCTGGCCGCAAGCCGCCGTCTCGACGGGCAGGAAGGGCTCGCCGGGCATGAAGGCCACCCCCGCGGCCAGGGCCCCGGGCAGGAGCTCGCGGGTGTCGATGCGGCGATTCAGGGTGAGCCAGAAGAACAGTCCACCGGGCGGCGTCTGCCAGCTGGCGATGTCGCCGAAGTGGCGGCGCAGCGCGGCTTCGAAGGCGTCGCGGCGCCGGCGGTAGCGCCCCGCCAGCGTCTCCAGCTGCCGGCTGCGCGCCGGGTCGTTCAATTGCTGCAGCACCAGCCACTGAGCGACGCGATTGCTGTGCAGGTCGGCGGCCTGCTTGAGGCGCGTGAGCGGCGGCAGCAGTTCCGGCGAGGCCGCGAGGTAGCCCAGGCGCAGGCCGGGGGCCAGGCTCTTGGAGAACGATCCCTGGTAGATCCACGGCGCGCGCCGGAGCCGGGTGCAGACGGGGGTGCGCTCGCACGGGTCGTAAGCCAGGTCGCGGTAGGGGTCGTCCTCGAACAGGGGAATCATGGCGGCATCGCAGGCGGCGGCCAGCGCGGCGCGCTCGCCGGCATCCAGGCAGCGGCCGCTGGGATTCTGGAAGGTGGGGATGGCGTAGGCGAAGGCCGCCCGTTCGCGCTGCAGCGCCGGCGCATCCGGCGCCTGCGCGTCGAATGCGACGAAGCGCGCGCCGAAGAAGCGGAACACCTGGAGTGCGGCGAGGTAGGTCGGCGACTCCACCGCCACCGCGGTGCCCGGATCGATGAACAGCTTGGCGACCAGATCGATCCCCTGCTGCGAGCCGGACAGGATCAGCACCTGCTCGGCCGTGCAGGGCAGGCCCAGCCGCCCCAGGTCTTCGGCGACGCGCAGGCGCAGATCCCGTTCGCCTTCGCTGGGGCCGTATTGCAGCAGCTGCTGCGGCATGCCGTCCAGGCTGAATTTTGGGAAGCTGTCGACCGCCGGCAGGCCGCCGGCGAAGGAGATCATGCCCGGCCGGTCCACGACGGCCAGGATCTCGCGGATCGGCGACGGATGCAGATCGCGGCTGCGGGAAGAGAATCGGGGACCTTGCTGCGGCGACGGAGGATTCATGACAGCCACCCATTAACGTCAATAAAGTTGACCTATGGACAGCCTAACGGCTGCCCGCCTATCATGTCAATATGCTTGACCCAAAAGTCCCCGCCGAT
The DNA here is from genome assembly GCA_021811225.1 of Pseudomonadota bacterium. Taxonomy (GTDB): domain Bacteria; phylum Pseudomonadota; class Gammaproteobacteria; order Burkholderiales; family Rhodocyclaceae; genus CAIYYX01. The sequence goes on along the minus strand of JAJZPJ010000065.1, from coordinate 1,715 downwards.
CCGGTCTCGGCCCTGCCGCGCGGCGCCGCCTTGCGCCTGGCCATCGAGCAGCTCTACTTCGGCTACCGCGCCTTCACCGCGCCGCCCGACCGCATCCTCGGCCAGCGCGGACTGGGGCGGGTGCATCACCGGATTCTCTATTTCGTCGGCCGCAATCCGCAGCTGTCGGTCAATGATCTGCTGGACACGCTCGGCGTCAGCAAGCAGGCGCTGAACGCCCCCCTGCGGCAGCTGGTCGAAATGCGGCTGGTGGCGATGGACCCCGCGGCGCACGATCGCCGCGTGCGCCAATTGTCGCTGACCGCGGCCGGGGCGAAGCTGGAGGCGCGGCTCACCGGCACCCAGACGAAGCAGCTGCAGGCGGTGTTCGATCAGGCCGGCGCGGGCGCCGAGGCCGGCTGGCATCGGGTCATGCGCATCCTGAGCGGGCAGGGCTGAGCCGGCGCTGCCGGCCGTCGTCCGGCCGGGTCTCTTCAGGCGGCGACGAAGTAGCGGGCATCGCCGTCCTTGAGTTCGCGCAGCGGCTGGCCGTAGAGCGCCGAGAGATTTTCCGCGTTGAGCACTTCCTCGCTGGCCCCTTCGCGCCAGCTGCCGTCGCCGAACAGCAGCAGCGCGCGCCGGCAATAGCGGCGGGCGAGGTTCATGTCGTGCAGGACGATGACGAAGCCGGCGCGGCATTGGGCGGCGTAGCGCGTCGCCAGTTCGAGCATGGCGATCTGGTGGGCGAGATCGAGATGGGCGAGCGGCTCGTCGAGGAGGTAGAGCGAGGGCTGCTGCGCGAGCAGCGTGGCGATCCCGAGGCGCTGCCGCTCGCCGCCGGAGAGGGTGTGCACCTCGCGCTCCTCCAGTCCGGCGAGGCCGACCGCGGCCAGCGCGTCGCGGGCGATGCGCTCGTCGGCCGAACCCTCCCAGGCCCAGCGGCCCAGATGCGGATGGCGGCCGATCAGCGCGGTCTCCAGCACGCTGGCGGGAAAGGCATCGCTCTGCGTCTGCGTCAGCAGGCCGCGCAGGCGCGCCGCGGCGCGCGGACCGTGGGCGGCGTAGGTTTTTCCGAGGAGTTCGATGCCGCCCGCCGAGGCTTGCCGCAGGCCGGCCAGGGTGGTGAGCAAGGTGGTCTTGCCGCTGCCGTTGCGGCCGAGGATGGCCAGGGTGTCGCCGCCGTTAAGACTCAGGTCGAGGCCGCGCACCAGCATCCTGTCGCCGACCGCGACGTCGAGCCCGTTGGTGGAGAGCAGCGGGGCGTTCATGTGCCGCTCCCGCCGCAGGGCCGCCCCAAGGCGGGAGCAGTCAACGGTCTGCGAACGCCCCACAGGGACTTTCTTCGGTCGTAGTGAGCCGGAGTCACCCTCTTCCGCGGGAAGAGGGTTGGGGTGATGGTCATCATCTGGGCTGGCGCGACAGCAAGTAGAGGAAGACCGGCACGCCGATCAGCGCGGTGAGCACCCCGACCGGCAACTGCTGCGGCGCGATCACGCTGCGCGCCAGCGTGTCCGCCGCCACCAGCAGCGTGCCGCCGGCGAGCACCGAGGCCGGCAGCAGCAGGCGCTGATCGTTGCCGGCGCTGGAACGCATGGCCAGGCGCACCAGGTGCGGCACGATCAGGCCGATGAAGCCGATGCTGCCGGCGCTATTGACCGCCACCGCGGTGAATAGCGAGGCGAGCAGGTAGATCGTCAGGCGCAGCCGCGCCACCGGCACGCCCAGCGCCTGGGCCG
>JAJZPJ010000064.1 GCA_021811225.1 Pseudomonadota bacterium | reverse complement strand
GCCGACGGACGAATCCGGCAACTTGGGCTTCCGCTGCGTGCGCGACACGAACCGAGGAGAGACGCCATGATCCGCCGCTGGACACTGTTGGCCCTGTTGCTGATCAGCCCCTGGGCCGGGGCGGTACAGGCCGGTCCCGCAGCGCTGCCTGCCGATTCGGTCTACCGGACCGCGCTCACCCTGCGCGATCAGCGCGGACTTCCCTTCACGCTGGAATCGCTGCGCGGACATCCGCTGATCGTGAGCATGATCTACGCTTCCTGCAAGGATGCTTGCCCGATGACGGTCGAGGCGATCAAGCGTATCCGAACCGCGGTCAAGGAGCGCACCGGACGAGCCGCGCCGCCGGTGGTGCTGGTGAGCTTCGACCCCGCCCGCGACACCGTCGGCGCGCTGGCGATGATGGCTTCGATGCACCACGTGGCAGCGCCGACCTGGCGCCTGGCCAGACCGGAACGGGGCGACGTGCGCGCCTTCGCCGCCACGCTCGGCGTGTCCTATCGGATGCGTCCCAACGGCGACTTCAGCCACAACATCGCGATCGTTCTGCTCGATGCCGACGGCCGCATCGCAGCCACAACCAGCGAGGTCGGCGCGCTCGATTCGGGCTTCGTCGCCCGGGTTGCGCATGCCGCCGCGCATTGATGCCGGGATATTTCTGCGCGGCAAATATCTCCCGGCGTCGCCGCCAGCCCCGGGCCTCCCGCCGCTTGATTTCGGTCAAGGAATTTAAGCAGTATTTTGCGTACAACTTCAGCCGCACCTCTCAATTCAAAGCCCAAGGAGCCGAACATGCAGCAAGTCTTCACCAAAGCGATGGCCCGCAATATTTTTCTCGGTGGCGCGGTATTTTTTCTCGCCATCTATCTGGCGCTCACCTACGACACCTGGCAGCGGATACCGATCCGGGATCACGCCGATCAGATGACCCCGGCCGTGCTGCGCGGCAAGTACCTGCTCGACACCAACGATTGCATCGGCTGCCACACGATCAACGGCGAGGGCGCCTATTTCGCGCCGGAGCTGGGCAACGTCTACAAACGCAGGGGCCCCGATTTCATCAAGGCGTGGATACAGTCGCAGCCCACGGGTGTGCCGGGAAGAAGGCAGATGCCCAACTTTCACTTCACCCCGGATCAGTTGAACGATCTGGTGGCCTATCTGCAATGGCTCTCCAACATCGACACCAACAACTGGCCGCCCAATATCCAAGGTTGATCGGACTCCCACCTCACGCAAAGGAAAAATCATGAAATACCAGTCTCAAGCAGTGGCGAAGCCCTATTTCATAGCGGCCTTGGCCCTGTTCGTCGGCCAGATCGTGTTCGGCCTGATCGCCGGATTGCAGTATCTGTACGGCACCTTCCTGTTCCCCGAGCTGCCCTTCGACGTCGCGCACATGAGCCACACCAATCTGCTGATCGTCTGGCTGCTGATGGCCTTCATGGGCGCCGCCTACTTCATCGTCCCGGAGGAGGCGCAGACCGAGCTCTACAGCCCCAAGCTGGCGCTGCTCACCTTCTGGGTATTCCTCACCGCCGGGGCGCTGACCATCGCCGCCTATCTGTTCGTGCCCTACGCCCACCTGGCGGCGATCACCGGCAACGCGGTTCTGCCGACCATGGGCCGCGGCTACCTGGAGCAGCCGCTGCCGACCAAGATCGGCATCGTCCTGGTGGCGCTCTCCTTGCTGTTCAACGTGACCATGACCCTGATCAAGGGGCGCAAGACCTCGATCAACCTGATTCTCGTCGGCAGCCTGTGGGGTCTGGCGCTGCTGTTCCTGCCCGCCTTCTACTTTCCGCAGGACACCGTCAAGGCCAGCTTCGGCTGGTGGTGGATCGTGCACGGCTGGGTGGAGGGCGACTGGGAATTGATCCTGGGCGCGCTGCTCGGCTTCATCCTGATCAAGATGACCGGGGTGGATCGCGAGATCGTGGAAAAGTGGATCTACATCATCGTCGCCATGACCCTGGTCTCCGGCATCGTCGGCATCGGCCACCACTATTACTACACCGGCGCGCCCTCGTACTGGATCTGGCTCGGCTCGATCTTCTCCGCCCTCGAACCCCTGCCGTTCATGCTGCTCATCGCCTTCTCCTTCAAGATGCTGCTGGCGCGCCGCCGCGAACATCCGAACAAGGCCGCCATGCTGTGGGCTATGGGCACGCCGATCATGGCCTTTCTCGGCGCCGGCCTGTGGGGCTTCATGATCACCCTGGCGCCGGCCCAGTACTACATGCACGGCACCAACTTCACCGCGGCCCACGGCCACCTGGCCTTCTTCGGCGCCTATGCGATGGTCTCCTTGGCCATCATCTCCTACGCCATGCCCCTGCTGCGCGGACGTGTCGCCAACAGCGCTGCCGCCCAGCGCTGGGAGATGGCCGGCTTCTGGATCATGGTGCTCAGCATGATCGGCATCGCCCTGGCGCTCACCGGCGCCGGCATCGTCACGGTCGTCCTGCAGCGCGCCGCGGCCGATCCGATGCCCTTCATGCAGGTGCAGGACAAGGAGCGCGTGTTCTTCTGGCTGCGCGAATTGGCCGGCGTCGGCTTCTTCGTCGGCCTGCTGGTCTATCTGAGGAGCTTCTTCATTTCCGGCGAATACGAGTATGCCGGAGAAATGAAGCGGGCCCTGGCGACCTGAGCCAAGCGGAGCGGAACCGCGGTTCCGCTCCTGCCGAGGACGATCCATCGTGAATGCCGAAGCCAGCGCCATCCGCGCGCAACCCCTGCCCGGGGATTTCGCGATCTGGATCTTCATCTTCGCCGAGCTCACGGTCTTCGGCGTGCTCTTCGCCGCCTATGCCTTCGCCCGCAGCGCCCACTTGGAGCTGTTCAACGCCGCGCAGCTCGGTCTCAACCGCGTCTATGGCTACGTCAACACCCTGCTGCTGGTGACCAGCAGCTATTTCGTGGCGCGCGCGAGCCTGTCGATCAAGGCCGGACGCAGCACCGCCTGCGGCCACTGGCTGGTCGGCGCGCTCGGTCTGGGCGGGTGCTTTCTGGTCGTGAAGCTCGCGGAGTTCCACCAGGATTTCGCCCAGGGCATCACCCTGTCCGCCAACCTGTTCGACATGTTCTACCTGTCGCTCACCTTCTTTCACTTCATGCACGTGGTGATGGGCATGGCGATACTCGCGGTGGTCGCCCGCAAGGCCTACGCGGGGCGGTACAGCGCCGCGGACCATACCGGCGTCGAGACCGGGGGCTCCTACTGGCACATGGTCGATCTGGTCTGGATCATCCTGTTCGCGCTGGTCTATGTCATCCACTGAGGTCCCCCTATGAAATCGCCAGCCGTGCTGCCGTTCAAACCCTGCACCGTCTCCTGGGCCGTGCTGCTCGCGCTGACCACGATCAGCTTCGAGCTCGGTGCCGGCGCCTCCGGGCGGATGCTGATGGCGGCGGTGCTGGCGCTGACGCTGATCAAGGGGCAACTGGTGGTGAGCCACTTCATGGGCCTGCGCCGCGTGCGGCTCGAATGGCGGATCGCCATGGCCGCCTATCTGGCCGCCGTCGGCGGCGTCATCGCGCTTGCCTATTCCATCACCTGACCCGGAACCCTCTCCATGACCGTCACCTCCATCGCCCGGGCCCTCAGAGTGCCCAAGCTCATCCCGCCTTATACCGCGACCGGCGACGAGATCGCGGTGTTCGAACTCGCTCACCGCAATCGTCTGCCGGTGCTGATCAAGGGGCCGACCGGCTGCGGCAAGACGCGCTTCGTCGAGCACATGGCGGCCCGGCTCGGCCTGCCCTTGTACACCGTCTCCTGCCACGACGACCTGTCCGCCGCCGATCTGGTCGGCCGCCACCTGATCGACGCCTCCGGCACCTACTGGACCGACGGCCCGCTCACCCAGGCGGTGCGCCACGGCGGCATCTGCTACCTGGACGAGGTGGTGGAAGCGCGCAAGGACACCACGGTGGTGCTGCACGCGCTGTCCGACGACCGCCGGATCCTGCCGATCGACCGCACCGGCGAGATTCTGGAGGCGCCGCCGGAATTCATGCTGGTCGTCTCCTACAATCCCGGCTACCAGCATCTGCTCAAGGGCCTGAAGCCCAGCACCCGCCAGCGCTTCGTGTCCCTCGCCTTCGGCTTTCCGGAAGCCGCCAGCGAGATCGACATCGTGGCGACGGAGTCCGGTCTCGATCACGAGACCGCCAAGCGTCTGGTCACCCTCGCCAATGCGCTGCGCCGCACCGCCGATCACGACCTGGAGGAAGCGCCGGGCACGCGCCTGATCGTCGATGCCGCGAAGCTGATCGCCGCCGGCTGCGACCCGCAGGTGGCCTGTCGCGCCGCGGTCGTCGAATGCCTGTCCGACGAGCCGGAGATCTGCCGCGCCCTGATGGTGGTGGTCGCGGCGATTTTCGGTCGCTGAGGCGGGCATGGAAGAGCAGGTCGGCATCGCCTGGCACCGGCTGGTCAATCGCCTCGCCGCCCGGCGCCATCCCGCCGCGGCGATCGAACTGACGAGCGTCAGCCGCGCTGCCGCGCTGCTGTATCGCGCCCTGGGCGGCGACCATGGGGTGGCGTTGCAGGCGGGAGCGCAAACGCGCCACGGCGCCCGGCGCGCTTGGCTGGAACGGCTGGCCGGCAGCGAACGCAAGGCGGACCTCGCCTGGGTAGACGGCCAGGCGCTGCGGCTGCCGCCGGTCATCGATGTTTATCCCGAAGCGGGCCTGAACCGCGATCTGTATTTCTGGCTGGCGGCGCTTTGCGCCGTCGACCCGCGGCCGGATCTGCCCTGGCTGACCCGGAACCAGGCCGCGGCGCTGGCCGTCACCGGGGGCTTCCCCGGACTGGCGGCGGGCTACCGCCGCTTGGTGGCGGCGGAGATCGCGCGCCGCCCGCAGCTTGACAAGCTGCCGCCGGACGAGGCGCGGCAGGAAGAGGCGATCCGGTCCGCGCTCACCGAGCCGGGCAGCGTCGCGGCGCTGCCCGCCGCCAGGCGTCCGCCCCATCCGGTCCTGCTCTGGCTGCGCCCGGAGCTCGCCGCGGCGGGCAGGGCGCATGCCGCCGCAGCGCCCGAAGCGGCGGCCCAGGCCGGAAGCGCGCTGCAGTCGGACAAGAAGCGCCGGATCGCCGAGCACGCGGAAATGCCCGAGCGCAAGGGTGGCCTGATGCTGTTCCGGCCGGAATCGATATTCAGCTGGACCGAGTACGCGAAGATCGAGCACGAGACCCAGGAAAACGAGGATCAGGATCTCGCCCGGGCGGCGGACGACCTCGACGTCATCGCGATCGCGCAGGACCAGAAGAGCGTCGCCAAGAAGCTGCGCATGAGCCTGGACCTGGCTGCGGCACAGGGCGATGGCGCCCCTCTGGACGGCGCCGGGATGCTGCCCGAGTGGGACTATCGGACGCAGCTCCTGAAGCCGGACCAATGCCGGATCAACGCGGTGCCCCTGGGCGATGCGCTGCCTTGCGCGCTGCCCGGGCACCTCGTGCGCGACCGCCAGCGTCTGCGGCGGCAGTTCGCCGCCTTGCAGCCGCAGCGCCAGCGCCTCAAGGCGCAGCCGGAGGGCAGCGAGATCGACATCGATCCCTACATCCGTCACGTCGCCCAGCGCAGCGGCGCCGGCTCCGGTTTCTACACCGATCAGCGCCAGCGCCAGCGCGACCTGGCCTGCCTGCTGCTGGCCGACCTGTCCTTATCCACCGAGGCCTGGGCGGGCGAAGGGCGGCGCGTCATCGATGTCATCCGCGACAGTCTGCTGCTGTTTTCCGAGGCGCTGTCGGTCACCCGCGACCGCTTCGCCCTGGTCGGCTTCAGTTCCCGGCAGCGCAGCGACGTGCGCTTCCATACCCTGAAGGCCTTCGATGAAGCCTATGGCGACGCCGTGCGCGGCCGCATCAATGGCATCGCCCCGGCCTACTACACCCGCATGGGCGCGGCCATCCGCCACGCCACCGGGATTCTCGGGCGCCAGAAGGCACGGGAGCGCCTGCTGCTGCTGCTCACCGACGGCAAGCCCAACGATGCCGACCACTACGAAGGCCGTTACGGCATCGAGGACACGCGCAAGGCCTTGATCGCCGCGAGGCAGGCGGGCCTGCGGCCTTTTTGCGTGACCGTGGACCAGGAGGCCCACGAATATCTGCCGCACACTTTCGGCAAGAGCAGCTTCATCATCATCCGCAAACCCTCGGAACTGCCCGCCCGGCTGCCCCTGCTCTACGCGCTCCTGACGCGTTGAACAGGCGGAACGCATAGCGGCGCCTCGGCATTTGCCGAGGCTGCCGCGACGATCTTCAGTGCAATATAAAACATGTTAAAAGAGATGTATCGCACAATATTTCCTTAATTTTGAGAAAATACGTTTTTATTGCGCTAAATCAAGTTATATATTTCTTGTTTTATTTAGCATGAGCACTATAGTTCTTAGCAACCAGCAGAAGGAGGTGCGCCGTGTCAGCCCAGATCGTCCCAGACTACGAAGCCCAACTCAATGCAATCCTCGATCGGTGCCACAGCGCCAGCCTGGATGCCCGTATCCCCGATGCGGGCGAGCTGCCGGAAGGCTACACCGGCACGCTGGGCAACTTCCCCGTCTATTTCCCCGACGAGATCGCCCACGCCGCCGGACTGTTGCCGGTGAATATTCTCGGCGGCGGCAACAAGCTGGAAATGAAGCACGCCGACGCCCGGATGGGTTCCTTCGTCTGCTCGATCTGCCGCTCGACCACCGAACTCGGCCTGAACGGCACGCTCGCCGGCCTCACCGGTTTCGTCACCCATCCGATCTGCGACGCCGCCAAGCACTTGGCCGGCATCTGGTCGCGCAACCTGCCCGATCAGATGGCGGAGATCCTCTATCTGCCGCAGAACCCGAACTCGCCCGGCGCGGCCCGCTATGTCGCCGCCGAATACCAGCGCCTGCGCGCCGAACTGGCGCGCAAGGTCGGTCACCCGATCAGCGACGCCGCGATCCGCTCCAGCATCCGCCTCTACAACAAGAAGCGCAGGCTGATGCGCGAGCTCTACCAGATCCGGCGCGACGAACCCTGGAAGCTGAGCTGCTCCGAATCCTACCTGCTGGTCCGCGCCGGTACCCGGATTCCCTGCGAGGAACACGTCGAGCTGCTCGAGCAGGCGCTCCCGGCCATCCGCCAGCGCCATGTCGCGGCGCAGGACAAGCCGCGCGTCATCTTCGTCGGCGGCTTTTGCGAGCAGCCGCCGCTGGAGATGCTGGAGACCATCGACGACGCCTGCTTCGTCGTCGACGACGATCTTCTGATCGGCCAGCGCTGGTTCACGGAGGACGTCCCGGAGGATGTCGGCGACCCGGTCTGGGCGCTGGCGGAGAGCTACATCGAGCGCTCCCACGCAAGCCCGGTGCAGCACGACGAGCGCAAGCCCAAGGGCGACTACCTGATGGCCATGCTGCGCGACGGCAAGGCCGACGCCGCAATCCTCACCGCGGCGAAGTTCTGCGAGCCGGGCCTCGACGAGCAGCTGTTCTGGTCCAAGGATCTCGACGCGGCGGGCGTCCAGTATCTGGTGCTCGAATTCGAGGAGAAGATGACCTCGTTCGAGCAGATGGCTATGCAGGTCGAAACCTTCGCCGAATCCCTGCTGTTCGCGTTGGCCTAACAGGAGAACCATCATGACTACCGCAATCGCCGAAGCCGTCCCGGGCACCTCCCGCTCCGCGCCGGCCGCCAAAGAAATCTGGACCCCGTTCAACGCGCACAGCGAGGGCCAGCGCCTGTTCAAGGAGTGGTACGCCCGCCTGGAGACCGCCAACGAGCGCCATGAGCCGGTCGCCAACGTGTTCGTGATGGGCAACGCCATCGAGATCCTGCGCAGCTTCGACTTCCACATGGTCTTTCCGGAGATCAATTCGCTGCAGACCGGGGTGCGCAAGACCTCGGCGGAGTTCATCCGCATCTCCGAGGACTACGGCATGTCGCCCGACGTCTGCTCCTACGTCAAGGCCGACGTCGGCATGATGCTGAAAGAAGAGAAGGAGCCGCTCGGGAAGATGCCCAAGCCCGACCTGTCCGTTTCCTCCAACATGTGCGGCACCTTCATCAAGTGGGCCGAGATCTGGGAGCGCCGCTACAAGATGCCCAGCTTCGTGCTCGACCTGCCCGGCCAGCGCAGTTCCAGCTGGGTGGTCCGCCCCGGCGACGCGCAGCACTCCGCCGATTCGCGCTGGGTCGAGGACCAGTTCAAGGATCTGATCGCGAAGTGCGAGAAGATCACCGGCAAGCGCTTCGACATCGACCGCCTGGCCGAGGTCCAGGGGCGGGTGAATCAGATGGTGATCCACTGGAATAACGTGATGGAGCTCAACCGCACCTGCCCGGCGCCCTATAACGCGATGCTCGACGGCCTCACCTACATCGGCATCATGAACGTGTACCGCGGCACCGTCGAGGGCGTCGAGTTCATGCGCCGGCTCGAGGAGGACGTCAGGGCCAAGGTGGCGCGCGGCGAGGGCCGGGTCCCCGAGGAGCGCTTCCGTCTGCTTTTCTCCGGCACGCCCTGCTACGTCTCGATGCGCCGGCTGGTCGAGCTGTTCGAGACCTGGGGCGGCGTCTTCGCCTATTCCGATTATCTGACCTTCGCCGCCGGCGGCATGGACGCCGCCGAACTGCTCTACGACACGTCGCGGCCGCTGGAGAGTCTGGCCGAGGTCACCGCGCTGGCTGCCCAGCGCGGTCTGAGCAACCAGTTCTTCGCGCACGAGCGGATGGAAAAGCAGATCAAGGACTACGGCGTCGATGGCGTCGTCTTCCACGGCATCAAGAGCTGCCGCTTCGTCTCCGCCGGCATGGCCGACACCCGCGACTACATTTCCAAGCGGCTCGATATCCCGACCCTGTACATCGAGTCCGACCTGATCGACCCGCGCTACTGGTCCGATGCCCAGATCAAGAACCGCGTCGATGCATTCTTCGAGGCGCTGCAGCAGCGAGGCGGCGCGGGCCCGCTCAAGGGCAAGGCTACCCACGCACAAGGGAGGACAGCATGAAATACGTCGCAGGAGTTGACGTCGGATCGACGCAGACCAAGGCGGTGATCATCGACAGGAACCGGACCATCGTCGGGCGCGCCCTGCTCGACATGGAGACCAGCATGGTGACCATCGCCCAGGATGCCTACCAGGCGGCGTTGAAAAACGCCGACATCGGCGAAGACCAGGTCGAATACGTCGCCGCGACCGGCTACGGCCGCTACAAGGTGACCTTCGGCGACGAGCAGGTGACCGAGATCAGCTGCCACGCGCGCGGCGCCGTCCATCTGTTCCCCAAGACGCGCACGGTCATCGACATCGGCGGCCAGGACACCAAGGCGATCCGCGTCGGCCCCGAAGGGCAGGTCGAGGACTTCACCATGAACGACAAGTGCGCCGCCGGCACCGGCCGCTTCCTGGGCGCGGCGTCCTACGCACTGGAGCTGCCGCTCTCGGAACTGGGGCCGCTCTCGCTCAAGTCGACCAGTCCGGTGCGCATCACCACCACCTGCACGGTGTTCGCCGAGTCGGAGATCATCAGCCATCTGGCCAAGGGTTTTCTGCCCGAGGACGTGCTGATGGGCGTGCATCAGGCCATCACCAGCCGCTGCGTCTCGCTGGCGCGGCGCGTCGGCATCGCCTCCGAAGCCACCTTCACCGGCGGCGTCAGCCGCAACATCGCCATGGTGGCGTTGCTCGCGGAGCAATTGGGGATTCCGATCAACGTCAGTCCGGACGCCCAGTTCATCGGCGCACTTGGGGCGGCCCTGTTCGCCCACGACCGCGCTTTCGGCAGCGAAACACAGATCGCGACCGCCGTCGCGGAGGAGGCATGATGCTATACGTTGCGGGTATCGATATCGGCTCGACCTATTCCAAGGCCATCGTGCTGGACGACCAGCGCGAGGTGGTCGGCACCGCCGTCCGGCGCACCGGATTCAAGCTGGGCCAGGCCTCCGAGGGCGTCTTCGACGAACTGCTCAAGGCCTGCGGTCTGACGCGCGAGCAGATCAACTACGTCGCGGCGACCGGCTACGGCCGCTACACGGTGGCCTACCGCCACACCCAGGTGACCGAGCTCACCGCCCACGCGCAGGCGGCGGTGCACCTCTTCCCCGACACGCGCACCATCCTCGACATCGGCGGCCAGGACATCAAGGCCATCCGCGTCGATGGCAACGGACGCGTCCGCGCCTTCCGCCTGAACGACAAGTGCGCCGCCGGCACCGGCGCCTTCCTGGAGAAGACGGCGCGCTACCTGGGGCTCACCACCGACGACATCGGCCCCTACGCCATGCGCTCGACCAAGCCGGTCGAGGTGAGCAGCGTCTGCGCGGTGTTCGCCGAGTCCGAGGTGATCAACCACCTCTCCAACGGCGTTCCGGCGGAAGACATCATGATGGGCGCGATGGTGGCCTTAGGCGGCCGGGCGGTGCAGTTGATGCGCCGCGTCGGCCTGGAGCCCGGCTTCATGCTCACCGGCGGCATGACGCGCAACGTCGCCATGGTCGATGCGCTGGAAAAGAACCTGGGGGCCAAGCTCAACGTCGCGCCCAACGGCCTGGGCCAGCTCAATGGGGCCTACGGCGCGGCGTTCCTGGGCCTGCGCCGGATCGAGAAGCTGCAGGCCGAAGGCAAGCCGGTGCCGCCGACGGCCGGGCAGGCGGGTCCGGTCGAGAGCGTCCGCCGCCGCTGGTCGGCCATTCCCGTCAAGAAGCCCGCCGAGCCGTGCAACCTGGCGGCCGATTGCCCGGTGGTCGCCAAGCAGATCACCGTCCATAAACTCGGAGAGGCCGTGGTCTAGGGACACCTGGACCTGCAGCAAGGAGAGAAAAATGACCTATGTCGTGACCGAATCGTGCATCAACTGCAAGCACACCGATTGCGTCGATGTCTGTCCCGTCGACGCCTTCCGCGAGGGCCCCAATTTTCTGGTCATCGATCCGGACGAATGCATCGACTGCACGCTGTGCGTGCCCGAGTGTCCGGTCGATGCGATCTATGCCGAGAGCGACGTGCCGAGCGACATGCAGCACTACACGGCGCTCAACCACGAGCTGGCGGCGACCTGGAAGCCCATCGTGGAGAAAAAGGCGGCGCTGCCCGAGGCGGACAAGTGGTCCCGCATCAAGGAGAAGTTCGCCCTGCTGCAGCGCGATTGACGGCCGGGGCCGGGCGGCCCCGCTTATGTCATGCCGTGATAAGGTTTCGCACCTGCCGGAGTCCCCGAAAACGAGCCGGAACCCGTGAAACTCCACATCCTGTCCGACCTGCATCTCTCTCAAGGCGCATTGGCGGTGCCGCGCAACGACGCCGATGCGGTGATCCTGGCGGGGGACATCGCGCGCCCGGCGGCCGCCGTTGCCTGGGCGAGCGGCTTGGGCAAGCCGGTGCTCTACGTTCCCGGGAATCACGAGTTCTACGGCGGCAGCATCGGCGGCACCGTGGACGAGCTCAAGCGCTTGTGCGCCGGCAGCCTGGTCAGGGTACTCGACCAGGACCAGGTGATCTTCAAAGGGGTGCGCTTTCTCGGGGCCACCTTATGGACGGATTTCATGCTCTTCGGCGCCGGTGAGCAGCGTGCCGCGGCGATGCGCCAGGCCTCGGCCTTCATCCGCGACTTCAGCAGGATAAGCGCGGGTGGCGCGGCCGGCGCGCAATTCACTCCCGAAGACGCCGCCGCGCTGTTCGAACGCCAGGCCGGATGGCTCGCCGGTAAGCTGTCCGAGGCGCACGCCGGACCGACCGTGGTGATCACCCACCACGCCCCGTCGCGAATGAGCATCCACCCGCGGTTTTCCGGTTCGCTGATCAACGCCTGCTTCGTCTCCGCCGCCGAGCGCCTGCTCGACGGCAGCCGCGTCCGCCTGTGGATACACGGACATACCCACGACAGCTTCGACTATGCGCTGAACGGGACGCGGGTGGTGTGCAATCCGCGCGGTTATGCAAAGGACGGCGTCAACGAGAATCCGCTCTTCGACCCGAATTTCCTGATCGCTATCGACTAGCGGGATGAGGCTTCAGCGCGCGTTTCGCCCGATGCGCACGCGCCAGACTTCCGGGCCGTTCTCCAGGTAGTCCCAGGTGAACTGGCCGCTGGACTCCGCCTGGAACTGGTAGTACAGGGGTTTGGGATCGTGGTCGTTGATCAGCAGCAGCGCCTCGCCCGGCGACAACTGGCCGAAGGTGCCGAAAATCAGCGGGTGGCGTTCGCGCGGGGCGATTTCGCGAACGTCGACGGTGGTCTTGATGGCTGCAACATCGCTCATGGTCGTTCTCCTCTCGGGTTGGGTCAGCCAGCCGAACCGCAATCGGGCTTGCCGCGCATCCGAGAGGTTTTTTGAATCCCCGCAGATGGGCTTTGGGCCCGGCCGCTTAAGCTGGATTTTAAATACAGCTTAAGCTTACCACCCCGTGGGGATTAAAGCAATATATTTAATACAGCTTAAACGGTCGGTCCGGGCGAGGGCCTCGCCCGGAGCGCTGAGGATCACGCCGTTGATGCTGGCCGCCGGGGTGTCGGTCGGCATGCTCTGATCCTCAGGCGCCGGACCGGCGCGCTTGGCCCGCGGGCAGGTTCAGGCGGCGGCTGCGCACCAGCTGGTAGGGGCGGGCGAGATAGGCCAGCGTGGCGAAGCCGCTCCAGACATGCACCAGCCGGGTGAACGGGAAGACCAGGAAGATGCTCATGCCGAGGAACAGGTGGGCCTTGAACACCCAGCTTGCGCCGGCCAGCAGCTCGGGCGCGCCGGCGCGGAAGGTGACGATGCGCTGCGCCCAGTCGGCGAAGCGCAGCATCATGCCGCCGTCCAGATGCTGGCCCGACAGCGGGATCGTGGCCAGGCCCAGGGCGAGCTGCAGCCACAGCAGCAGGAGGACCACGATGTCGCTGGTCTTCGAGGTGGCGCGGATGCGCGGCTCGCTCAGGCGCCGGTGCAGCAGCAGCGTCACGCCGACGATGCCCAGGGTGCCGGCGATGCCGCCCGAGATCATGGCCATCAGCTGCTTGGCGCCGGCGCTGATGAACGATTCGTAGAGGATGTGCGGCGTCAAAAGGCCGACGAAGTGGCCGAAGAACAGGAACAGCACGCCGATATGGAACAGGTTGCTGCCCCAGCGCAGGGAGCCCGCGCGCAGGAGCTGCGACGAATCGCTCTTCCAGGTGTACTGGTCGCGGTCGAAGCGGATCAGGCTGCCGAGCAGAAAGACCGTCAGGCAGAGGTAAGGATAGATCCCGAACAGGAAGGTATCGAGGGCGTTCATGCGAGGGCTCCTTTCGCGGCATCCTTGCGGACGATGTGGATCGGCTGCGGCTGCGACCCGGGCGGGTCAGGGCGGCGCTGGCCGCCGGATGAGCAGCCGTCGAACACCTGCGGCTCCATCCAGGTGTCGTCCAGCGCTTCGTCTGGCGCGATGTTCACCGCCCGCGCCTGCTCGCCGGCCAGCTCCAGCAGGGCGCCGATCGCGCTGGCGTAGGCGCTTCGCCGCTGCTGCAATGCGGTGAACAAGGCGTT
>JAJZPJ010000063.1 GCA_021811225.1 Pseudomonadota bacterium | reverse complement strand
GCGCGCCGGGGCCTGGCCCTGGCCGGCAGGGAGCACGCAGCCCATGATCACCTCCTCGACCGCCTCGGCCGGCAAGCCGGCGCGGGCGATCGCGGCGGCGATCGCCGCCGCGCCCAGCTGCGCCGCGGAGAGGCCGGCGAGCTCGCCGAGGAAGCCGCCCATGGCGGTGCGGGCGGCGGCTACGATGACGACGGGATTTTGACTCATGATGTCTCCGAAAAGAGTTCGCGGCCGATCAGCATCCTGCGGATTTCCGAGGTGCCCGCCCCGATTTCATAGAGCTTGGCGTCGCGCCACAGGCGGCCGACCGGGTAGTCGTTGATGTAGCCGTTGCCGCCCAGCGTCTGGATCGCCTCGCCGGCCATCCAGGTGGCCTTCTCGGCGGCGTACAGGATCGCGCCGGCGGCATCCTTGCGCAGGCTGCGCGCGTGATCCTGGCGGTCGCAGGCGCGGCCGACCGCATAGACGTAGGCGCGGCAGGCCTGCCAGGTCGAGTACAGGTCGGCGAGCTTGCCCTGCATCAGCTGGAACTCGCCGATCGCCTGGCCGAACTGCTTGCGCTGATGGACGTAGGGCAGCACCGCGTCCATGCACGCCGCCATGATCCCCAGCGGGCCGCCGGAGAGCACCGCGCGCTCGTAGTCGAGGCCGCTCATCAGGACCTTGACCCCCTTGCCCGCGCCGCCCAGGACGTTCTCGGCCGGCACCTCGCAGTCGTCGAAGAACAGCGGATAGGTGTTGGAGCCGCGCATGCCCAGCTTGTCGAGATGGCGGCCCTTGGAAAAACCCTTCATGCCCTTCTCGACGATGAAGGCGGTCATGGCGCCGCCGTCGATCTTGGCATAGACGATCAGGGTGTCGGCGTCGCCGCCGTTGGTGATCCACATCTTGGCGCCGTTCAGCAGGTAGCGGTCGCCCCTCGGCTCGGCTCTCAGCTTCATGCCGACCACGTCGGAGCCGGCGTTGGGTTCGGACATGGCCAGGGCGCCGATATGCTCGCCCGAGATCAGCTTGGCCAGGTATTTGCGCTTCTGCGCCGCGCTGCCGTTGCGCCGCAACTGGTTGACGCACAGGTTGGAGTGGGCGCCGTAGGACAGGCCGACGCTGGCCGAGGCGCGGGAGATCTCCTCCATGGCGACGATGTGGGCGAGATAGCCCATATTGGCGCCGCCGTACTCCTCCTCCACGGTCATGCCGTGCAGGCCCAGCTCGCCCAGCTTGCGCCACAGGTCGGCCGGGAATTCGTTGTCCCTGTCGATTTCGGCGGCGCGCGGCGCGATCTCCTTGTCGGCGAACGCCTTCACCGTGTCGCGCAAGGCCTCGATGTCTTCGCCGAGGCCGTGATTGAGTCCGATCATTATTCCTCCGATCTGCGCCCGAGCGCCCCGGGCGAAGGGCCGCCCCGAGGCCGGGGCAGTGTAGAACAGGGAGACCCGCAGGGGCGAACCACCGTCACCCCCTTCCCTGGGAAGGGGGCGTGGGGGGAAGGTCTTCCCTGCCGTGCATGGTCATCAGGGTCTGCTGCATGATGGCGCAGCGGGTGCTCACGCCGGCCCGCTCGACATAGACGTCGCCGCGCGCGATGACCAGATTCTTGCCGGGTTTCACCACCTCGCCGACCGCGATCAGCCACTCGCCGTCGCCGGGGGCGAGCAGGTTGAGCTTGTATTCGACGGTGAGCACGCTGCTGCCCGCCGGCATCAGGCTGAAGCCGGCGTAACCGCCGGCGCTATCGATGACGGTGCTGATGATGCCGGCGTGGAAGTAGCCGTGCTGCTGGGTGAGTTCGGGACGGTGGCGCAGGCGGATCGCGCAGCGGCCGGGTTCCAGATGGGCGAGTTCGGCGCCCAGGAGCGCCATCACGCCCTGACGCGCGAAACTCTGTCGCACCTTTCCCGCCCAGTCCGGGTCGCGCGTTTCGAACCGCGGTGGTTCGGTGTTCAAGAAGCTGTCCAAGGAACTCCTCCCTAGGCGATTGTAAGTTGACGTTGACGTCAACGTCAACTTTCCGCCCCGGACAAAGGCTCAGGCGGCACGTTGCGAGCCGCCCTGAGGCGAATCGTCGCTGCCGAGGATGCGCCGGCACTGTTCCTCGAAGCCGTTGATCTCGGCGAGCACCGCCTCGATGTCCTCGCGCTGCTGTTCCAGCGAGGCCTTGCGCTTGGTCAGCGCCGCGAGGAAGCTCGCCAGCTGGGGAGTCTGGTCCCGCGCCGTGTTGTACATGCCGATCAGGTCCTTGATCTCGGCCAGGGAGAGCCCCAGGCGCTTGCCGCGCAGCGCCAGCTTCAGGCGGGTGCGGTCGCGCTTGGTGTAGATCCGCTGCTGACCGGCGCGCTGCGGGAAGAGCAGGCCCTGATGCTCGTAATAGCGGATGGTGCGCGGGGTGATGTCGAAGTCGCGCGACAGTTCGGTGATGGTGAAGGTGGGCTCTTTCATTTCCGGTTCCGGCGTGGGCTTGCGGGATCTGCGCCCGTCTTGCTGCGGTGCAATAGACGGACCGCGATCGGGTAGAATGCTCGTCAATTAATCGACGGCTGGCGTTTGAAAGTTAAACAGATTTTCCCGCCCGGCGCAATCCTGGCCGGCCATCGACCACCGGAACCCCGACATGTCTCTCAGTTATCCGTTCGAACACCTGCCCGAAGCGGGCGCCACCATCGAAGTATTGCCCGGCCTGCGCTGGGTGCGCATGCCGCTGCCCTTCGCGCTCGATCACATCAATCTCTGGCTGCTCCGGGACGGCATAAGCGCTTCCGGGCGCGCGCTGTGGACGACGGTGGACACCGGCGTTGCCACCGATGACATCAAGAGCTGCTGGCGCCGTCTGCTGCCCGAGCATCCGCTCAGGCGCCAGATCGTCACCCACTGCCATCCCGACCATCTCGGCCTGTCCGCCTGGCTGGAGCGGGAGAGCGGCGCGCCGCTGGCGATCACCCTGGGCGAGTACGCGACGGCGCAGATGATCCACGCGCAGATCGGCAATTTCGGCATTGCTGCGATGCTGGAGCTGTTTCGGCGCCACGGCCTCGAGGAGGCCTGGCTGGAAGCGCTGGCCCGGCGCGGCAATGTCTATAAAAAGGTGGTGCCGGAAATCCCCGCCACCTATCGCCGCCTGTTCCCGAACGAGGACATCGCGATCGGCGCCCACGCCTGGCGCGTCATCATCGGCTACGGCCATTCGCCCGAGCACGCCGCCTTGTATTGCGAGGAACTGCGGCTACTGATCTCGGGCGACATGCTGCTGCCGCGCATCTCGACCAACATGAGCGTGATCGCCCCGAACCCGGACGGCAATCCGCTCGGGCTGTTCCTCGACGCCATCGCCGGCTTCAAGGAGCTGCCCGCCGACACGCTGGTGCTGCCCTCGCACGGCCGCCCGTTCCGCGGCCTGCATCATCGCATCGCCGAGCTGGAGGCGCACCACCGCGAGCGCTGCGCCGATCTGCTCAAAGCCTGCAGGTCGCCGAAGTCGGCGGCCGAACTGATCCCGGTGCTGTTCCCGCGCGAGATCACCGACGCGCACCAGACCATGTTCGCGATGGGCGAGGCGATGGCCCACCTCAACTACCTGGAACAGTCGGGGGCGCTCGCGCGAATTGGCGATGAGCAGTGCACGCGTTTCATCGCTGCGTCCTGAATCCGAGGGGTATCCGTCATGAGCAACGTCCCGAGCCCGCAACTTCCCGATCCGCAGGAACTCGCCACGACCTACGCCGAGGTGGCGCAGCGCGCTTCC
Organism: Pseudomonadota bacterium; assembly: GCA_021811225.1. Classification (GTDB taxonomy): domain Bacteria; phylum Pseudomonadota; class Gammaproteobacteria; order Burkholderiales; family Rhodocyclaceae; genus CAIYYX01. The sequence continues at coordinate 9,773 of JAJZPJ010000063.1, read as the reverse complement.
AAGCTGCTCGCCGAACATATCCAGCGCCAGCTGAAGCAGGGCGCCGCCGCCCCCAGCGACGAGCTGGGCATCGCCCAGGCCTTCATGGACATGATGGCCAAGATGCTCGCCAATCCCTACCAACTGGCCCAGGCGCAGATGAGCCTGGTGTGGGACTATCTCTCGCTCTGGCAGCACTCGGCGATGCGCTTCGCCGGCCTGCATCCGCCGGCGCTGGCCCAGCCGGCCAAGGGCGACAACCGCTTCAGGGACAGCGAATGGGAGGAGCACTTCCTGTTCGACTTCATCAAGCAGTCCTACCTGATCACCGCCCGCCACATCCACGATGCGGTGAGCGGGGTCGAGGATCTGCCCGAGATCACGCACAAGAAGGTGAATTTCTTCACCCGCCAGTTCATCGACGCGCTGTCGCCCTCGAATTTCGCCCTGACCAATCCCGAGGTGCTGCGCGAGACCGTCAGGAGCCACGGCCAGAACCTGCTCAAGGGCTTCAACAATCTGTTGCGCGACATCGAGGAGGGCGACGGCCAGTTGCACATCAAGATGACCGACCCGTCGGCCTTCGAGCTGGGCCGCAACGTCGCGACCACGCCGGGCAAGGTGGTGTTCCAGAACGAACTGATCCAGCTGCTGCAATTCTCGCCGACCACCCGCGAGCAGTTCCGGCGGCCGCTCCTGATCATTCCGCCCTGGATCAACAAGTACTACATCCTCGACCTGCGCGCAGCCAACTCCTTCATCAAGTGGGCCACCGACCAGGGCCACACGGTGTTCGTGGTCTCCTGGGTCAATCCCGATGCCAGGCTGGCCCAGAAGGGCTTCGAGGATTACCTGAACGAGGGCGCGCTGGCGGCACTCGACGCCGTCTGCCGGCAGACCGGCGAGCAGGAGGTGAACCTGATCGGCTACTGTCTGGGCGGCACCCTGCTCGGTTCGGCGCTGGGCTACCTCGCGGCCAAGAAGGACAGGCGCATCGTCTCGGCCACCTTCTTCGTCGCCCTGCTCGACTTCTCGATTCCGGGCGAACTGGGCGTGTTCATCGACGAGGAGCAGGTGGCCAGCCTGGAAAAGAAGATGGCGCAGCGCGGTTATCTCGAAGGCTCGGAGATGGCCGGCACCTTCAACCTGCTGCGCGGCAACGACCTGATCTGGTCCTTCGTGGTGAACAACTACCTGATGGGGCGCGAGCCCTTCCCCTTCGATCTGCTGTTCTGGAACTCCGACTCCACGCGCATGCCCTATAAGATGCACAGCTTCTATCTGCGCAATATGTACCTGAAGAACCTGCTCAAGGAGCCGGGCGGGATAGCGCTGAACGGCGTGCCCATCGACCTGGGCAAGGTCAAGGTGCCCAGCTATTTCATCTCCACCGTCGAGGACCACATCGCGCCGTGGAAGAGCACCTATCTCGGCGCCTCGCGGCTCGGGGGGCCGGTGCGCTTCGTCCTGGGCGGCTCCGGCCACATCGCCGGCATCGTCAATCCGCCCACGGCCAACAAGTATTGCTACTGGACGAGCGGCGCGAAGAAATTGCCGGCGACGCCCGAGCAGTGGTTCGGGCAGGCGGAGCAGCATCCGGGTTCGTGGTGGAACGACTGGCAGCAGTGGATTGCCGGCCTGAACGGCGATGAGCGCGTGCCCGCGCGCGATCCGGCCAGGGGCAGGCTGAAGGCGCTCGAGGATGCGCCAGGCAGCTACGTCAAATTTCGCCTCGACGCGGCTGGTCCGACATCGACGCCCTGAGCCCGTCCGGCCCGCCGCGTCTGGTCCTCGACACCAACGTGGTTTTGTCGCTCTGGGTGTTCGCCGACAGCCGCTTTGCATCGCTGCAGGGCTTCGTCCGGAGCGGTCGGCTGATTGCGCTGAGCTCACCCGACTGCCTGGCAGAGTTCGAGCGCGTGCTCTCCTATCCCGAGTTCAAGCTGGAAGAGGAAAAGCAAAGACGCATCCTCGCCGACTATGCCGCCAGCGTCCAGCTGGTGGCGGCAGCGGGGCTGGCAGTCCTGGATCTGCCGCAGTGCCGGGACGGCGACGACCAGAAGTTCCTCGAACTGGCGCGCGACGGGCGGGCCGACTACCTCGTCACCAGCGACAAGGCGCTGCTCAGGCTGGCCCGCCACCGGCGGCTGTCCGGCCGCTTCCGGATCGTGACGCCGGAGTGCTTGATGCGCGAATTGGGCTAGCGCGCGCCCGCTATTTTCCGGCGCGCAGCCGGTCGATCAACTGGTCGAGGATCGCCGGCACCGCCTCGAAGCTGCCGGCCATGGTATTCGAGGTCAGATACCTGCCGCCGACCGCCATCGTCGGCACGCCGGTGATGCCGTAAGCGCGAGTCAGTTGTCGGGCGCGCAGGATCTTCTCCTGCACCGCGGATGAATGGTAGGCGGCGGTGAACTTCTGGCGATCGACGCCCCGTTTCACCAGCCAGTCGGTGACCGTGGCCGGGTCCGTGTAGTCCATCCGATCGAGATGAATGGCGGCAAACAGCGCGTCATGCACCTCGCCCTCTGCGCCGATCGCGCGCAGCGCGTAGTAGAGTCGGGCGCCGGGCAGCCAGCGGTCGCTGGCGAGCGCGGGGATGCGCCGGAAAACGACGTCCTTGGGCAGGGTCTTCAGCCACTTGTTGAGCGTCGGCTCGAACGCGTAGCAATGCGGGCAGCCGTACCAGAAGAATTCCGCGACTTCGATCTTGCCGCGGACGCCGGTCGGCTGCGGCGGCGAGAGCGTGGTGTAGTCCACGCCCTCGGTCAGGGCGGCAATAGCGCCGGTCGAGAGCAGGGCCAGGAGCGCTGCGACGAGCAGGCCTCCCAGCTTGTGCATGGTGCCTCCCGGTTGTCGCGAACGCTTACTTCCTGCCCTGCTCGGCGCGCGCCTTGACGATCAGTTGATCGACCAGCTTCAGCAAGCCGGTGAAGCCACCGGGAAACTCGTCGGGAGTGCGGTACTTGCCGGCAACGACCAGCGCGGGCACGCCGGGGATGCCATAGGCAGCCTGCATTTGCTTGGCGCCCTGGGTCTTGCTCTGCACCGTGAAGGATTCGTAGGTGGCGACGAATTTCTTGCGATCCAGCCCGTTCTTGACCGCCCAGTTGGTGACCCCCGCTTCGGTCGTCAGATCCTGATATTGGCGGTGGATCGCGGTGAACACCGCGCCGTGCAGCCGGTTCAGTTCGCCCATCGCCTCCAGCGTGTAATAGAGCCTGGCGGTCGCTTCCCATTGCGGCCGGAAGATCACCGGCACGCGGCGGAATACGACGTCCTTGGGCAGGGTCTTCAGCCACGGCTCCAGGATCGGTTCGAAGGCGTCGCAGTGCGGACACATGTAGGAGAAGAACTCGATCACCTCGACCTTGCCCTTCACGGTCGGCTGCGGCGGATTGATCAGATCGTAGTCCCGGCCCGCTTGCAATTGGGCGTGGGCGCCGCCGGAGACGAACGCCAGCAACAGGCCGGAGAGGACGAGCAATTTTTTCAACATTGATTTCTCCATCGGTTAGGGAGTGTCGGGAATGGGGCGAACTATGGGTTGTCGGCCTTGACCACGGTGGCCTGGATCCCGTTCTGAGACAACTGACCGCGCACGCGGTTCAGATCTTCCGGCTTGGCGTAGGGGCCGACGAGGACGCGATTCACCACGCCCCGGCCGGGGAGCGTGACCGTCTGCACATCGGCTTCCAGCCCCATCATCGCCAGCTTGGCCTTGAGATTGTCGGCCTGCTCGGATTTCTGAAAGGCCCCGGCCTGGAGATAGACGGATTGATTGGCGGCCGCCGGCGCGGCCGCTTTGGGCGGGGCCGGCTGCGGGCTCTGAGGGGCGGGGGCCGTCTGGTCGGGCGGCGTCGGTACGGCTTCCTGGGTGCCGGGCAGAATCTTGTAGAAATCGAAGCGCGGCTTGTCGCTTACCTGATCGCCCGGTTTGCCCGGCAGCGGCAGCACCGGCTGGGCGGTGGCCGAGGCCTCGGGCCGCTCGTCGCGCGCGCCCTTTTCCAGGAAAGGGAAAGGCGACTTGTTGAGATACCAGACCACCCCGAAAGCGATCAGAACGCCGCCGACCAGACCGATGAACAGGCCGAGCAGCGTACCGCCGCCCTGCCGGTGGCGAAGGGAAAAAGCTTCTTTCATGTCACATGCTCTCCGGCGCCGAAACGCCCAGGATCCTCAGACCGTTACGCAACACCTGGCGAAGCGCTGCGGCGAGCGCCAGGCGTGCTCCGCGCTGTGCCGCGTCATCTACCAGGATCCGCTCCGCATTGTAATAGCTGTGAAACTCGGCGGCGAGATCCTTGAGGTAGAAGGCGATGGCGTGCGGCGCGTAGTCGGCGGCGGCGCTCTCGATCAGCTCCGGGAAGGCCGCCAGACGCGCGCACAGCGCCAGCTCGCGTTCGCCGCCGAGCAGCGACAGATCCGCGTCGGCGGTGGTGACGCCCCCCGATTGCGCCAGCACCGAACTGATCCGGGCGTGGGCGTACTGGACGTAATACACCGGGTTGTCGTTGCTCTGCGACTTGGCCAGATCGAGGTCGAAATCGAGCGCCTGCTCGGGCTTCCTCAGCATGTAGAAGAAGCGGCAGGCATCGAGACCGACCTCACCGCGCAGTTCGCGCAGCGTCACGTATTCGCCCGAGCGGGTGGACATCGAGACACGCTCGGTACCGCGCCAGAGCGAGACGAACTGCACCAGCGCGACGTCCAGCCGGGTCTCGTCGCAGCCCAGCGCGGTGAGCGCGCCGCGCACGCGCGCAATGTAGCCGTGGTGGTCGGCGCCCCAGACGTCGACGATCTTGTCGAAGCCGCGCTCGAGCTTGTTGAGGTGGTAGGCGATGTCCGAGGCGAAGTAGGTGTAGAGGCCGTTGTCGCGCTGCACGACGCGGTCCTTCTCGTCGCCGAAGGCGGTCGAACGGAACCACTTGGCGCCGTTCTGGACGTAGATGTGCTTCTCCAGCCGCGCCATCGCACGCTCAACCATGCCGGTGTCGTAGAGCGAGCGCTCGGAGAACCAGACGTCGAAATGCACGCCGAACTCTTCCAGGTCGGCGCGGCAGTCGGCCAGCTGCTCGGTCAGCACATGCTGGTGGATGTAGGCCCAGTCCTCGCCGAGCAGGTCCTTGGCGGCCCTGATCAGGCCGTCCAGCCGGGCATCGGGGTCGGGCTCGGTTGCCTCCGGGCGATCTCCGAGCGGCGGACCCGCCGGAGTCGGCAGGCAGGCGAGCACCGCCGCGGCCGGATGCAGATAGCGCTCGCCGTGGGCCGCGCGGATCTGCGCCGCCATCTCGCCGACGTAGTCGCCCTGGTAGGCGTTGGCCGGGAAGGGCACGTGCTCGCCCAGCTGCGCCAGATAGCGCAGCCAGCAGGACAGCGCCAGGATGTCCATCTGCCGGCCGGCGTCGTTCACGTAGTATTCGCGCGTCACCGCGAAGCCGGCGAAGGCCAGCAGCGAGGCCAGGCTGGCGCCGTAAGCGGCGCCGCGGCCATGGCCGACGTGGAGCGGACCGGTCGGATTGGCGGAGACGAACTCCACCTGTATCTTCCTGCCGGCACCCAGTGCGCTCCGGCCGTAGTCGTCGCCGCGCTCCAGGATGTCCTGCACGACACCGGTCTTGGCCTCGGCGGTCAGACGGAAGTTGATGAAGCCGGCGCCGGCCACCTCGACCGCATCCACCCAGACCGACACCGGCAGCTCGCGGATGAGGCGGCCGGCGATCTCGCGCGGATTGGTCTTCTGCGCCTTGGCCAGTTGCAGCGCCAGGTTGCTGGCGTAATCGCCGTGGCTGGCCTGTTTCGGCCGCTCCAGCAGGATGGCGACGCCCCGCTGCTCGGGCGCCACGGATTCGAGCGCGCTGCGCAGCAGGTCGGTCAAGTGGGATTTCGGGTCGAGAGCCATGGCGATTCTGGCGATGCACAAAGGAGCCATTATAGCGGGGAGAAACCTGCCCGGCCTTTCCGGGCGAGGCGAAACCGAGTAAATTCGCCCCTTCGAACTTTTCCTCCGACCACCGTGCGTCTGCTGCGTCTTCTCAAGATCCTCCTCACCGCCAGCCGCTACGGCCTCGATCAGATGGTTCTGCAGCACGAACCGGCGACGGGACTGGCCCGCACCCTGCTGCGGATGGTGGTGGCGCTGCAATTCTGGCGCAATCTCGACGCTCCCCGCGCGGTGCGGCTGCGCCAGGCGCTGGAGTCGCTCGGTCCCCTGTTCGTCAAGTTCGGCCAGGTGCTGTCGACCCGGCGCGACCTGTTGCCCACCGACATCGCCGACGAACTGGCGAAATTGCAGGACCAGGTGCCGCCCTTCCCCTCGGAGCAGGCGATGGCCGAGCTGGAGCGCGCCTACGGCAGGCACGTCGACCAGGTGTTCGCCTCTTTCTCGCGCGAGCCGGTGGCCAGCGCTTCGGTGGCGCAAGTGCATTTCGCGACGCTGTTCGACGGCCGCGAGGTGGCGGTGAAGATCCTGCGTCCCGGCATCGAGCGGATCATCATTCACGATCTGGCGCTGCTGCAGATCGCCGCCGGCCTGCTGGAGCGGCTCTGGCCGGACGGCAGGCGCCTGAAGCCGCGCGAGGTGGTGGGCGAGTTCGAGAAGCATCTGGGCGACGAGCTGGATCTGATGCGCGAGGCCTCCAACTGTTCGCAGCTGCGGCGCAACTTCCAGGACTCGCCGCTGCTCGCCGTGCCCGAGGTGCATTGGGAGTGGTGCACCCACTCGGTGATGGTGATGGAGCGGATGCAGGGCACGCCGATCGGCCAGATCGACGAACTGCGCGCGCGCGGCGTGGACCTCAAGGCCTTGTCGCGCGCCGGCGTCGAGATCTTCTTCACCCAGGTGTTCCGCGACGGCTTCTTCCACGCCGACATGCACCCGGGCAACATCTTCGTGGTCACCGAGGGGCGGCGCAAGGGGCAGTACATCGCGCTCGACTTCGGCATCGTCGGCACGCTGACCGATGTCGACAAGAACTATCTGGCGCAGAACTTCCTCGCCTTCTTCCGCCGCGACTACAAGCGCGTGGCGCTGGCGCACATCGAGTCGGGCTGGGCGCCGGCGGATACCCGGGTGGACGAGTTCGAGTCGGCCATCCGCGCGGTGTGCGAACCGATCTTCGACAAGCCGCTGAAGGACATCTCGATCGGCCGCATCCTGCTGCGCCTGTTCCAGACCTCGCGCCGCTTCAACGTCGAGATCCAGCCGCAGCTGGTGCTGCTGCAGAAGACCCTGCTCAACATCGAGGGCCTGGGCCGTCAGCTCGATCCCGAACTGGACCTGTGGCAGACCGCCAAGCCCTTTCTCGAACGCTGGATGAGCGAGCAGGTCGGCTGGCGCGGCTTCCTGCGCAGCGTCAGGCAGGAGGCGCCGAACTGGGCGCAGATCCTGCCGCAATTGCCGCGCCTGCTGCACCAGTCGCTGACCCGGCCCCCGACCGGCGATGTCGCCGCGCTGCAGGACGAACTATCGCGCCAACGGCGCAGACAGAAATGGCTGCTGGCCGCCATCGCCGCCCTGCTGACGATGCTTTTGCTGCTGCTGGTGTATCGTTGACGCCGTCGGCACCCGCAGACTCCGAGACCCCATGGAACAATATCACGGCACCACCATCCTCTCCGTGCGCCGCGGCGCCGTCGTCGCCCTGGGCGGCGACGGCCAGGTGACGCTGGGCAACATCGTCATCAAGAGCACCGCGCGCAAGGTCCGCCGGCTCTACAACGAGCGCATCCTGGCGGGCTTCGCCGGCGGCACGGCGGACGCCTTCACGCTGTTCGAGCGCTTCGAGGCCAAGCTGGAGAAGCACCAGGGCAACCTGCTGAGGAGCGCCGTGGAACTGGCCAAGGATTGGCGCACCGACCGCATGCTGCGCCGCTTGGAGGCGATGCTGGCGGTGGCCGACCGCGAGCACTCCTTGATCGTCACCGGCAACGGCGACGTGCTGGAGCCGGAGCAGGGCCTGGTGGCCATCGGCAGCGGCGGCCCCTACGCCCACTCCGCCGCCCGCGCGCTGCTGGAGAACACCGAACTCTCGCCCGCCGACATCGTCGGCAAGTCGCTGGCCATCGCCGGCGACCTGTGCATCTACACCAACCAGAGCCACACCATCGAGACCCTCGAATGACGGCTTGACCGATCATGACCCAAATGACCCCCGCGGAGATCGTCTCCGAACTCGACAAGCACATCGTCGGCCAGGCGCGCGCCAAGCGCGCCGTCGCCATCGCGCTGCGCAACCGCTGGCGCCGGGCGCAGGTGGCGGAGCCGCTGCGCACCGAAATCACGCCCAAGAACATCCTGATGATCGGCCCGACCGGTGTCGGCAAGACCGAGATCGCGCGCCGCCTGGCCCGGCTCGCCAACGCGCCCTTCATCAAGGTCGAGGCGACCAAATTCACCGAGGTCGGCTACGTCGGACGCGACGTCGATACCATCATCCGCGATCTGGCCGAGACGGCGATCAAGGACGCCCGCGAAGCGGCGATGCGCGCGATGCGCGACCGGGCGATGGACGCCGCCGAGGACCGGGTGTTGGACGCCCTGCTGACGCCGGCGCGCGGCACCGCCGACAGCGACGAAGCCAAGGACGGGGCGACGCGGCAGAAGTTCCGCAAGAAACTGCGCGAGCGCGAGCTCGACGACAAGGAAATCGAGATCGAGGTCGCCGCCGTCTCGGCGCAGATGGAGATCTTCGCGCCGCCCGGAATGGAGGATCTGACGCAGCAGATCCAGGGCATGTTCCAGAACCTGGGCGGGGCCAAGCGCCGGCTGCGCAAGATGAAGATCAAGGACGCGATGAAGGCGCTGACCGACGAGGAGGCGGCGCGCCTGATCAACGACGAGGAGATCAAGGCGCAGGCGCTCGCCAACGTCGAACAGAACGGCATCGTGTTCCTCGACGAGATCGACAAGATCGCGGCGAGGTCGGAGCATCAGGGCGCCGACGTTTCGCGCCAGGGCGTGCAGCGCGACCTCTTGCCGCTGGTCGAGGGCACCACGGTGTCGACCAAGTACGGCATGATCAAGACCGACCACATCCTGTTCATCGCCAGCGGCGCCTTCCACCTGGCCAAGCCCTCCGACCTGATCCCCGAGATGCAGGGCCGCTTCCCGATCAGGGTCGAGTTGGACTCGCTCGCCATCGACGACTTCGAGCGCATCCTGACCGCCACCGACGCCTGCCTCACGCGCCAATACCAGGAGCTGCTCGGCACCGAGAACGTGGTCCTGGAGTTCGCCGCCGACGGCATCCGGCGCCTGGCCGAGATCGCCTTCGCGGTCAATGAGAAGACCGAGAACATCGGCGCCCGCCGCCTGTATACGGTGATGGAGAAGCTGCTCGAGGACGTCTCCTTCGACGCCGGCCGCCACGGTACGGAAACGGTGACCATCGATGCCGGCTACGTCGATAGCCGGCTGAAGGAGCTCGCGCAGAGCGAGGATCTGGCGCGCTACGTTTTGTAGTTTTTCTAAGAGGAGTGCCGATGTTGAAATCAAGCATGCTGCGTAACTGTGCGCTGATCGCCTGTCTGCTGGCCGTACCCGCCTGGGCGCAGACGGTGACGGTGAATCGTCCCTGGGTGCGCGGCACCGTGATCGGCCAGACCGCCACCGGCGCGTTCATGGAGTTGAAGTCGGTCGAGGGCGCGACCCTGGTCGGGGTCTCCAGTCCGGCTTGCAAGCTGGCGCAGATCCACCGGATGACGATGGACAAGAACGTGATGCGGATGCAGGCCATCCCCAAGCTCGATCTGCCGGCGGGCAAGACCGTCCTGCTCGAGCCCGGCAGCTATCA
>JAJZPJ010000062.1 GCA_021811225.1 Pseudomonadota bacterium | reverse complement strand
GCCTACTTTTTCTCGTCGGCGGTGGTCTTGGCGTTGGGGAAGGGGAAGCCGGCGAACAGGTTGCGCGTCTGGCCCTGGATCTGCTCCTGCATCTGCTGGAACATCGTCTGGCTCTGCTCCATGTAGGCGCTCATCATGCTTTGCATCGCAGGTGCCTGGAAGCTCATGAACTGCGCCCAGAGATCGTTGGAGGGCACGGCATTCTCGCCGTAGAGCGTCTTCGCCTGGTCCTTGAGCTTGAGCTGCATGTCGCTGAAGGCCTTGATGTTGCCCTCCAGATACTTGCCCATCATGCCCTGCATGGCGTTGCCGTAGAAGCGGATGATCTGCGCCAGGATGTCGCTGGAGAACATCGGCGAGCCGCCCGCCTCCTCCTCCAGGATGATCTGCATCAGGATGCTGCGCGTCAGGTCCTCGCCGCTCTTGGCGTCGACCACCCGGAATTCCTCGTGCGCGAGCACCAATCCCTTGACATCGACCAGCGTGATGTAGGTGCTGGTCCGGGTGTCGTACAGACGACGATTCGGATACTTCTTGATCAGTCTCAACTTCTCTGCCATCTTCGCTATCCTCCGGAACTGCTATCGATGCTGCCACGTAGGCCGGGCTTCAGCCCGGCGGGGGCGCCGCCCGAGCGATGCCGCGTAGAGCGGTTCAACACATGTGCAGGCCGCCGTTGATGTTGAGCGTCGCACCGGTCATGAAGCCGGCGAGATCGGACACCAGGTAGCGTACCAGATGTCCGATCTCCTCGGGCTTGCCCAGCCGTCCCATGGGGATGGTGGCGACGATCTGCTCGCGCACTTCCGGCTTGATCGCCATGACCATTTCGGTGCCGATGTAGCCCGGGGCGATGGCATTGACGGTGACGCCCTTCTTCGCCATCTCCTGGGCGATGGCCTTGGTGAAGCCGAGTATGCCGGCCTTGGCGGCGGAATAATTGGCCTGACCGAACTGCCCCTTGACGCCATTGACCGAGGACATGTTGATGACCCGGCCCCAGCCGCGCTCGGCCATGCCGGCGAGCACCTGGTGGGTGACGTTGAACACCGAGTCGAGGTTGGTGGCGAGCACCGCATCCCAGTCGCCGCGGCCCATCTTGCGGAACATGCCGTCGCGGGTGATGCCGGCGTTGTTCACCAGGATATCCACCGGACCGATCTCGGCCTCGATCCGCTGCACCATCGCGGCGCAGGAATCGTAATCCGCGACGTCGCCCTCGGCGGCGTGAAAGGCATGGCCTTCGGCCCGGGTTCCGGCCAGCCAGTCTTCCCGCTGCGGAAAGTCGGGCAGGCAGTTGGCCACGACGATGCAGCCGTCCGCCGCCAGCGCCTTGCAGATCGCGGTGCCCAGACCGCCCATGCCGCCGGTTATCAACGCAATTCTTTTCGCCATCTTCACTTCCTCTACCGCTGAAAAAAACTGTCAGAACATGTGCTGGCCGCCGTTGATCGTGATGTTGGCGCCGGTCACGAAGGCCGCCTCGTCGGAGGAGAGATAGGCCACCAGGCCCGCCACCTCCTCCGGCTTGCCCAGACGCATCATCGGAATCTGCGGCAGGATCTTCGATTCCAGCACTTCCTGGGGGATCGCCATGACCATCTGGGTGCCGATGTAGCCGGGGGAAATGGTGTTCACGGTCACCCCCTTCTTGGCCACTTCCAGCGCCAGCGATTTGGTGAAGCCGTGCATGCCGGCCTTGGCCGCGGCGTAGTTGGTCTGGCCGAAGGCGCCCTTCTGGCCATTGACCGAGGAGATGTTGATGACGCGGCCCCAGTTGCGCTCCATCATGCCGTCCATCACCTGCTTGGTCATGTTGAACACCGAGTCGAGATTGGTCCGCATCACCGCGTCCCAATCGGCCTTGGTCATCTTCTTGAAGGTCATGTCGCGGGTGATGCCGGCGTTGTTCACCAGCACGTCGATCGCGCCGACGTCCTGCTCGATCGCCTCGACGCAGGCGCGGCAGGAATCGTAATCGGCAACGTCGCAGGGATAGGCCTTGAAGCCGAAGCCCATGTTGTTCATCGCCTGCAGCCACTCCTGCGCGCGGGTGTTGGCTGGCGTATGCGTGGTGACCACCTTGTAGCCCAACGCCGCCAGCTTGATGCAGATCGCCTCGCCCAGGCCGCCCATGCCGCCCGTCACCAACGCCACTCGTTGCATGCTCCGTCTCCCTGTTTTATGGTGGATGGCCCGCACACCACGGCTCGTTCGAGGGCGCGCAGGCTGCGTCATGTTACGCCGCTTTCATCCTGACATAGCGCCCCGGCGCGGGTTCGGTAGGGAGATGACGGGCACTGCCCAGGTCGCTCCGGGCGCGACGGCGCTTGCCGGAAAAACCCGAGAGCCACCCGCTCCACAGCGGCCACCAACTGCCGGGCCGTTCCTCGGCCGCGGCCAACCACTCGTCGGCGCCGGGCGCGTCGCCCTCGCCCACCCAGTGGCTGCGCTTGCCCTTCGCCGGCGGATTGATGACGCCGGCGATGTGGCCGCTGGCGCCGAGCACGAAGCGCGACGGTCCCGAGAGCAGGCGCCGCGACAGATAGGCGGTCTTCCAGGGCACGATGTGGTCCTCGCGCGAAGCGAACAGGAAAGCCGGCAGGTCGAGATTGCGAAGGTCGGCGGCGACGCCGCACATCGCCAGTCCGCCCGGTCGCGACAGACCGTTCTCCAGATACAGCCGGCGCAGGTACCAGGCCGCGAAGGGTCCGGGCAGGTTGGTGCTGTCGGCGTTCCAGTAGAGCAGGTCGAAGGCGGGCGGCTTGCCGCCCTTCAGATAGTTGCCGACCACGTACTGCCAGATCAGGTCGTTGGCGCGCAGGCTGGAGAATACCGAGGACAGCTCGCGCCCCGAGAGCAGACCGCCCTTGCCGATGGTGGCCTCGCGCGCGGCGACCGAGGCCTCGTCGATGAAGCAGCCCAGCTCTCCCGGTTCGGAAAAGTCGAGCAAGGTGGTGAGCAGGGTCAGCGAGGCGGCCGGACGTTCGCCGCGCGCGGCCGCCACCGCCAGCGCCGAGGCCAGCAGCGTGCCGCCGACGCAGAAGCCCAGCGCATTGACCCGCTTCACGGCACAGATCTCCGCGGCCACGGCGAGCGCTGCGAGCACGCCGCGTTCGAGGTAGTCGTCCCAGCCGAGATGGCCCAGATCGGCCCCGGGGTTCACCCAGGAGACCATGAACACGGTGTTGCCCTGCTCCACCGCGTAGCGGACCAGCGAATTCTCCGGCTGCAGGTCGAGCACGTAGTACTTGTTGATGCACGGCGGCACCATCACCAGCGGCCGCTGCCCGACCTTGTCGGTGAGCGGCGCGTACTGGATCAACTGGATCAGTTCGTTCTCGAACACCACGGCGCCGGGTGTGGCCGCCAGATTGCCGCCGACCTCGAAGGCCGAGTCGTCGGTCATCGAGATGCGCCCCTTCTCGATGTCGGCGATCATATTCTGCAGGCCCTGGGTGATGCTCCTGCCCTCGGTCGCCAGCGCGGTCTTGATGAACTCGGGATTGGTCGCGGCGTAGTTCGACGGCGCCAGGGCATCGACCATCTGGCGGGTCAGGAAGCGCAGCCGGTTCCTGGCGGCGGCGTCGGCCACCGGCACGGCTTCGGCGAGCCGGGCCATGAACTCGGCATTGAGCGTATAGGCCTGGCGCAGGTAGTCGAAGACCGGGCTCTCTTGCCACTCGGGTGCGGCAAAACGCCGGTCGGAGGGCGCCGGCAACGCCACCGCCGGCGCCGGGTCGTCGGGCTTGCGGGCGAGTTCGGCGGCCCAGAGCCTGGCATGGCGGGCGGCGAATTCCTGCTGCAATTGGGTCAGTATCTCGGATGGCACGGCGGGCGGCATCGACGCGGGGGTCCCGGGCTGCTGCTGGCTCGCGAGCCAGCGGTTCATGCCTTCGACAAACGGGCCGAGACCCTGCGCCCAGGCCTGAACATTGTTCATCATCGTCTGCACGCTGAGCGCCAAGGGATCGGGGGCTGCCGACATCCGCTACTCCTGTTGACGGGCGCTGGGCGATCGCTAGGTGTGGTCACTACGGATCGGATCACGGCGCGGACCACTGCGGAGCCACGCTGGAAGACCGAGACTCTGTGCCATTCGGCATACAGGGATTTTGCACTGCAGCATTGAGCCTGTCAAGCTAGCAGGGGCATTCGGACATTCGGGTGTCGCCAGTGCAAGCCCGACCTTCAGACCAGCCAGATCAGGGAGGCCATGCGCCCGGTGACGCCGTCGCGGCGATAGGAATAGAAGCGTAAAGGATCGCTGTAGGTGCACCAGCCGCCGCCGAAGACGCGGGTGACGCCGGCACGCGCCAGGCGCAGCCTGGCGAGTGCGGCGAGATCGCACTGCCATCTGCCGCGCTCGTTGGCCGCGAAGGCCCCCGCCGCCGCCGGATCGGCGGCGCAGAAAATCTCGCGCACCTCGGCGCCGACCTCGAAGGCCGCCGGCCCGATCGCCGGTCCGAGCCAGGCGATCAACTCTTTCGGCGCCACCGCCATCGCCGCCGCCGTCCGCTCCAGCACGCCGGCGGCCAGGCCGCGCCAGCCGGCGTGGGCAGCGGCCACCGCCGTGCCCGCAAGGTCGGCGAACAGCACCGGCAGACAATCGGCGCTCTGCACGGCGCAGACCCGTCCGGGACTGCGGGCGACGCAGGCATCGGCTTCGCTGCCCGATCCCGACGCTTCGGCGCTCACCACCCGCGTGCCATGGACCTGGGTTAGCCACAGCGGTTCGGCCGGCAGCGCCGAGCGCAATCGCCTGCGGTTTTCGATCACCGCAGCCGGTTCGTCGCCGACGTGGGTCGCGAGATTGAAACCGTCGTAGGGCGGAGCGCTGACGCCGCCCGCGCGGGTCGTCGCCAGGGCGCGCACGCGAGCGGGCGCCGGCCAGTCGGGAACGATCCAGTCGGGGCTCATGCGCGACGCAGTTGCGCCAGCAGCTCGGCAAAATCGCCGGGCAGCGGCGAGGCCCAGGCGAGCTCGATGCCGCTGCCCGGATGCACCAGCGCCAGACGGGCGGCGTGCAATGCCTGGCGCGGGAAGGCGGAAAGCGGCGAGATGCCCGCGCCGCGAACGACGCCGCGGCGGCCGTAGGTCGGATCGCCGACCAGCGGATGGCCGAGCGAGGCCATATGCACGCGGATCTGATGGGTGCGCCCGGTCTCCAGCCGGCATTCGAGCAGGGTGGCCTGGTCGAAGCGCTCGCGCACCTCGTAGTGGGTGCGGGCTTCCCGGCCGCCGGCCACCACCGCCATCTTGACGCGCTGGGTCGGATGGCGGCCGATCGGCGCATCGACCGTGCCGCCTTGGGGCACCCGCCCATGGACCAGCGCCAGGTAATGGCGACGCACGGTGCGCGCCTGCAACTGACGCACCAGATCGGTCTGCGCTGCGAGCGTCTTGGCCACCACCAGCAGGCCGCTGGTGTCCTTGTCGAGGCGATGGACGATGCCGGCGCGGGGGATCGCCGCCAGTGCCGGCGCGTGATGCAGCAGGGCGTTCAACAGCGTGCCGGCGCGGTTGCCGCTGCCCGGATGGACCACGAGGCCGGCCGGCTTGTCGATCACCAGGATGGCCTCGTCTTCATGGACGACGGCGAGCGCGATGTCCTCGGCGACGTCTTCGAGCGCGTCGGCATCGGGCGCGGCCTCGACCTCGATCTGCTCGCCGCCCCAGATCTTGCGCTTGGCGTCGATCACGGCCACGCCTTCGACGCGGATGCGTCCGGCGCGCAGCCAGCCCTGCAGGCGGCTGCGCGAATGCTCGGGGAGCAGCCGCGCCAGCGTCTGATCGAGGCGCAGGCCGGCGTGGTCGGCCGACGCCACGAAGCGCACCGGGGCGCTTGCGCTATAATCTTGCGGATTCGATCGTCGGGCATTCATCATGCGTAGTGTAGCGGTAATCGTCGCGCTTCTTCTGTCCACCCTGCTCGCCGGCTGCGGCCTGCTGCCCGCCAACAAGGGCGACGAGACCGCCAGCTGGACGGCGCAGAAGCTCTACGGCGAAGCCAAGAGCGCGATGGACGACGGCGCCTACGACAAGGCCATCAAGTATTACGAGAAGCTGGAGTCGCGCTATCCCTACGGCAACTACGCGGAGCAGGCCCAGCTCGAGGTCGCCTATGCCTACTACAAGGAGTCGGAACCGGCCTCGGCGATCGACGCCTGCGACCGCTTCATCCGCCTGCATCCCAAGCATCCGAACGTCGATTACGCCTATTACCTGAAGGGTCTGGCCAACTTCAACGGCGATCTCGGGCTGATGGGCTACGTCAGCGACCAGGACCTGTCGGAGCGCGACCCCAAGGCGGCCAGGGAAGCCTTCGACACCTTCAAGGAACTGGTCACCAAATTTCCCAAGAGCAAATATGCGCCCGACGCCATCTTGCGGATGAAGTATCTGGTCAATTCCATGGCCTCCTACGATGTCCATGTCGCGGCCTATTACCTGAAGCGCGGCGCCTACGTCGCCGCCGCCGATCGCGCCCAGGAATCGATCAAGACCTACCCCAACGCCCCGGCCAACGAGGAGGCGCTGTACGTGATGGTCAAGGCCTACGACGCGCTGGGCCTCACGACGCTGCGCGACGACGCCGAACGCGTGCTGAAAAAGAACTTCCCCCACAGCCAGCTCTTGACCCGCGGCCTGGGACGCAAGGGCCCCTGGTGGAAGTTCTGGTAGCCCTAGAGAGACACTCATGACGCTGGACATTCAAAGCCCATCCCTCACCCTCGCCCTCATCGGCACCGGCGCCATGGGCCGCGGCATCGCGCAGATCGCCGCCCAAGCCGGCATCACCGTGCTGCTCCACGACGCCCAGGCTGGCGCCGCGGAGAAGGCCCGCGAGGCGGTGATCGCCACGCTGGCCAAGCTCGCCGAAAAGGGCAAGATCCCGGCGGATGCGGTCACTGCCGCCGCCCAGCGCTTGAAGGTCGTCGCCCGGCTCGAAGAATTGGCGACGGCCCAGGTCGCGATCGAAGCCATCGTCGAGAACCTCGAAGTCAAGCGCGCGCTGTTCAAGCAACTGGAGGAAATCGTCGGCCCCGACTGCGTGCTCGCCACCAACACCTCCTCGCTCTCGGTCACGTCCATCGCCGCCGCCTGCCAGCGGCCCGAGCGGGTCGGCGGCTTCCACTTCTTCAACCCGGTGCCCTTGATGAAGATCGTCGAGGTGATCGAGGGCTTGAGAACCGCGCCCTGGGTCGGCGAGGCGCTGCTGGCGCTGGGACGGCGCATGGGCCACACCGCGGTGCGCACCCAGGACACCCCGGGCTTCATCGTGAACCACGGCGGCCGCGGTTTCGTCACCGAGGCGCTGCGCGTCCTGGGCGAAAACGTCGCCCCGTTCCACGACATCGACCGGATCATGCGCGAGGCGGCGGGCTTTCGCATGGGACCGTTCGAGCTGATGGATCTGACCGGCATGGACGTCTCGCAGCCGGTGATGGAGTCGATCTATCACCAGTATTATCAGGAGCCGCGCTATCGCCCTTCGCCGCTGGCGACGCAACGCGTCGCAGGCGGCCTGCTCGGACGCAAGACCGGCCGCGGTTTCTACACCTACGCAGACAACCAGGCGCAGCCGATCGCCGAACCGGCGGTACCGCAAGCCAGGCCGGCCCGGGTCTGGGTGAGCGCGGCGGTGCCCGAATGGGGCAAGGCGGTGCATGAGCTGGTCGTCGCGCTAGGAGGCGTCATCGACGCCGGTTCGCGCCCCGCGGCCGACTCGCTGTGCATCGTCACGCCGCTCGGTGCGGACGCCACCACCACCTGCCTGGCGCAGGATCTCGATGCCACGCGCACGGTCGCCGTCGATTGCCTGTTCGGCCTGGCCAAGCGCCGCACCTTGATGAGCACGCCGCTGACCACGGCGGCGATGACGGACGCCGCCCACGGCCTGCTCGCCTCCGACGGCGTCGCCGTCTCGGTGATCGCAGACAGCGCCGGCTTCGTCGCCCAGCGCATCATCGCCTGCATCGTCAATATCGCCTGCGACATCGCCCAGCAGGGCATCGCCGCGCCTGCCGACATCGATCGCGCGGTGGCGCTGGGCCTGGGTTACCCCAAGGGACCGCTGTCCTTCGGCGACGCGCTGGGCGGGCGCAACATCCTCGCCATCCTCGAAGCGATGCAGGACTTCTACGGCGATCCGCGCTACCGTCCCAGCCCCTGGCTGAAACGCCGCGCCCGGCTCGGCGTGTCGCTCTTGACCGGAGCTGCCGACTGAAGGGTGCGACAGCCGGCAGGCGCAGGGCGGCGAATTGCTGTAAGCTTTTCGTTATAGGCGGAATCTTTCGCCGCTAGGGAAAGCTCACCGATGATTTACACCTTGCACGAAATGCAGCAGTCGTTCGCCGGCCCGCTCCACCTGTGGGCGGATGCCAACCGGCAGTGGTTCTCCGATCCCTTCAGCCTGTTCTCCTACACTCCCGCCAGCGAAAGAATCGCCGCCGGCTCCGAGTTCCTGGCGCGCCTGGTCCGGCATTACGACAAGCCGGCCTTCGGCCTTGAGCGCACCGTCGTCGACGGCTGCGAGGTGACCGTGACCGAGCGCGTCGCCGCCGACCATCCGTTCTGCCGGCTGCTCCACTTCGAGCGCGACCTGCCCAAGCGGCCCGTCCGCCGCGACCCGAAGCTGCTCTTGATCGCGCCGCTCTCCGGCCATCACGCGACACTGCTGCGCGACACGGTGCGCGCGCTGCTCCCCGAACACGACGTCTATATCACCGACTGGACCGACGCGCGCCTGGTGCCGCTGTCCGAGGGCGGCTTCCACTTCGCCGACTACGTCGATTACCTGCAGGGCTTCATGCGCCAGCTGGGGCCGAAGCTCCACGTCGTGGCGGTATGCCAGCCGACGGTGCCGCTCCTGGCCGCGGTGTCGCTGATGGCGGCGCACGACGACCCGGCCCAGCCCGCCAGCATGACCCTGATGGGCGGCCCGATCGACACCCGCCGGGCGCAGACCGAGGTCAACCGCTACGCCAAGGAGCGCTCGCTGCGCTGGTTCGAGACCCAGGTGATCGACCGCGTGCCGCTGCGCTATCCCGGCTACATGCGGCGCGTCTATCCGGGCTTCCTGCAGCACGCCGGTTTCGTGGCGATGAACCAGGACCGCCATCTCAAGGCGCACGCCGACTTCTACCAGCACCTGATCGAGGGCGACGGCGACTCCGCCGACGCGCACCGCAAGTTCTACGACGAATACAACGCGGTGATGGACATGCCGGCGGAGTACTACCTGGAGACCATCGAGATGGTGTTCCAGAAGCATCTGCTGCCCAGGGGCGAGATGGTGCTGCGCGGCGAACGCGTGACGCCCGAGGCGATCCGCAAGACCGCGCTATTCACCATCGAGGGCGAGCTGGACGACATCTCCGGCATCGGCCAGACCGAGGCCGCGCACGATCTGTGCACCGCCATTCCCGCGGACCGGCGCGAGCACTATGTCGTCCCCGGCGTCGGCCACTACGGCATCTTCAGCGGCCGCCGCTGGCGCGAGACGATCTGCCCGAAGGTCGCGGCCTTCATCCGCCAATCGAGCTGAAGGCCGGTACTGGTAGGCCGGCCACGCTTCGCTCGCAATAATGGATAGAGACCGTCCTGCGGGGACTTGCTTCGGTCGTCATTATTGCGAGCCGCAGGCGAAGCAATCTTGAGGCTCACTGGGAGGCGGTGCGCGCGCCTAGCCGATCTTGTCCAGCGCCTGCGTCAGACTGGCGACGGTGCGCTCGATGTTGTGCAGCTTGTCCAGCCCGAACAGACCTAAGCGGAAGGTCTTGAAGTCCGCCGGCTCGTCGCATTGCAGCGGCACGCCGGCGGCGGTCTGCAGGCCGAGTTCCAGGAACTTCTTGCCGGTCCTGATGCCCTCGTCGTCGGTGTAGCTGACCACCACGCCGGGCGCCTGGTAAGCCTCGGCCGCCACGCTGCTGAAGCCCCTGGCGGTCAGCAGCGCGCGCACCCGGGTGCCCAGTTCCTGCTGCTCGGCGCGGACCTTGTCGAAACCGTAGGCTTCGGTCTCCTTCATCACGTCGCGCAGCGCGGTGAGCGCATCGGTGGGCATCGTCGCGTGGTAGGCGTGTCCGCCCTGCTCGTAAGCCTCCATGATCTGCAGCCATTTCTTCAAGTCGCAGGCGAAGCTGGTGCTGGTCGTGGCCTCGATCCGCTCACGGGCCAGCGGACCCAGCATCACCAGGGCGCAACAGGGCGAGCCGCTCCAACCCTTCTGCGGCGCGCTGATCAGGACGTCGATGCCGTTGGCCGCCATGTCCACCCAGATCGTGCCCGAGGCGATGCAATCCAGGACGAACAGTCCGCCGACCGCATGCACGGCATCGGCCACCGCGCGCAAGTAGGCGTCGGGCAGGATCATGCCCGAAGCGGTCTCGACGTGGGGAGCGAACACCAGGTCCGGCCTGTTCGCCTTGATCGTCGCGACGACCTCTTCGATCGGCGCCGGCGCGAAGGGCGCCTGGCGGCCGGCGGCGGTCGGACGGGCTTTCAATACCGTGGTCTCGGCGGGAATCCCGCCCATCTCGAAAATCTGGCTCCAGCGATAACTGAACCAGCCGTTTCTCAGCACCAGGCAGTTCTTGCCGGTGGCGAACTGCCGGGCCACCGCCTCCATGCCGAAGGTGCCGCTGCCGGGCACCACGGCGACCGACTTGGCGTGGTAGACCCGCTTCAAGATGCCTGAAATATCCTTCATCACCCCCTGGAACAATTGCGACATATGGTTGATCGCGCGGTCGGTGTACACCACCGAATATTCGAGCAGCCCGTCGGGATCGGGTTTGGCTAACAGACTGGGCACATTCGCCTCCGGTAAAAGTGGATAAAGCCGTCGATGACAAAACATCGGATGTTACTGCAACGGGGCGATCGATGAGCGAAATTCCGTCGGCATTCCGGGAGAATCCCGGCGCTACGCCTTCGCCAGCAAGGCGCGCAGCACGTAGGGCAGAATGCCGCCGTGGCGCAGGTAGTCGAGCTCGATCGGGGTGTCGATGCGCAGTTGCAGCCTCACCTGCCGCCGCTTCCTACCCTGCCGCCCGATCGCCAGCACGACATCCTGGCGCGGCCGCAGTTCGCCTTCGAGGCCGAGCAGTTCGAATTCCTCGTCGCCTTCGATGCCCAGCGATCCGACGCTGTCCCCCGCCTCGAACTGGAGCGGCAGCACGCCCATGCCGACCAGGTTGGCGCGATGGATGCGCTCGAAGCTTCTCGCCACGACGGCGGCCACACCCAGCAGACGCGGCCCCTTGGCCGCCCAGTCGCGGCTGGAGCCGGTGCCGTACTCGGTCCCGGCGAACACCAGGGTCGGCGTACCGGCCGCCTGATAGTTCATCGCCGCGGCGTGGATCGACATGATTTCGCCGTCCGGCTGGAAGCGGGTCAGGCCGCCCTCGAGGCGCGAGCCGTCGGCCTTGGGCGGCAGCATCAGGTTGCGGATGCGCACGTTGGCGAAGGTGCCGCGCATCATCACCTCGTGGTTGCCGCGACGCGAGCCGTAGCTGTTGAAGTCGGCCACGGCGACGCCTTGAGCGCGCAGGTATTCGCCGGCCGGCGAACCGGGCTCGATCGAACCGGCGGGGCTGATGTGGTCGGTGGTCACCGAATCGCCGAAGATCGCCAGCGCCCGCGCGGCGCGGATGTCCCTGATGCCGGCGGGGGCGAGCGTGAAGCGGTCGAAGAACGGCGGCTCGGCGATGTAGGTCGAGGGCGCCCAGGGATAGATCCGGCCGCTGTCTTCCGGGATATCGTTCCAGAGCGGGTTGCCGCGGGCAAAGTCGCGGTAGAGATCGCGATAGGTCTGCGGATCGGTGGCGTCGGCCAGCGCCGCGGCGATCTCCTGCCCGCTCGGCCAGACGTCTCTCAGCATCACCGGCCGGCCATCGCGGCCGATGCCCAGCGGCTCGCGCGTGAGGTCGATGGCGACGCGGCCGGCGATGGCGAAGGCCACCACCAGCGGCGGGCTCATCAGGAAGTTGGCCTTGAGCGCCGGGTGGATGCGCGCCTCGAAGTTGCGGTTGCCCGAGAGCACGGCGGCGCAGACCAGGTCGTGCGCGCCGACGGCCTGCTCCAGCGGCGCCGCCAGCGGCCCGGCGTTGCCGATGCAGGTGGTGCAGCCGTAGGCGACGAGGCCGAAGCCCAGCGTCTCCAGATCGCCCAGCAGGCCGGCCCTTTCGAGGTACGCGGTGACCACGCGCGAGCCCGGCGCCAGCGAGGTCTTGACCCGCGGCCCCACCGCCAGCCCGAGCGCCACCGCCTTCTTCGCCAGCAGGCCGGCCGCGAGCATGACCCCGGGATTCGAGGTGTTGGTGCACGAGGTGATGGCGGCGATCAGCACGTCGCCGTCGCCGATGTCGCCGCCGTCGGGGGCGGCCGGGTAGCGGCGACTTGTCGCCTCGACCGGCTTGCCGTAGCCGTTTTCCGCGCTCGGCCGCGTCAACAGGCGGCTGAAGGTTTGCCCCAGCTCGGACAGCTCGATGCGGTCCTGCGGCCGCTTGGGGCCGGCGACGCTGGGGTGCACGGCGGCGAGGTCGAATTCCAGCACCGCGCTGTAGTCGATGTCGCCCGCAGCCGGCATGCCGAACAGGCCCTGCGCCCGGAAATAGGACTGGAAGGCATCGATCTCGTCGGCGCTGCGTCCGGTGGCGGCGAGATATTTCACCGTCTCGTCATCGACCGGAAAGAAGCCCATGGTCGCGCCGTACTCGGGCGCCATGTTGGCGATCGTGGCGCGATCGGGCACGGTCAAGGATGCGGCGCCGGCGCCGAAGAACTCGACGAACTTGCCCACCACCTGCGCCTGGCGCAGGCGTTCGGTGAGGGTGAGCACCAGGTCGGTGGCGGTGGCGCCCTCGGGCAGGCGGCCGAAGAGGTGGACGCCGACCACGTCGGGGGTCAGGAACACCAGCGGCTGGCCGAGCATGCCGGCCTCCGCCTCGATGCCGCCGACGCCCCAGGCGACGACGCCGAGCGCGTTGATCATCGTGGTGTGCGAGTCGGTGCCGACCAGCGTGTCCGGGTAGCTGATGCCGTCCTTCTGCAGCACGCCGCGGGCGAGATATTCGAGGTTCACCTGGTGCACGATGCCGATGCCCGGCGGCACCACGCGGAAGCTGTCGAAGGCCTGCATGCCCCACTTGATGAAGCGGTAGCGCTCGGCGTTGCGGCGGAACTCCAGGCGCATGTTGAGATCGAGCGCGTCGGCGACCCGGTAGTGATCGACCTGCACCGAATGGTCCACGACCAGATCGACCGGCACCAGCGGTTCGACCATCCCCGGATCCCGGCCGAAGCGCTGCGCCGCGCCGCGCATCGCCGCCAGGTCGCAGAGCAGCGGCACGCCGGTGAAATCCTGCAGCAGGATGCGCGCGACGACGAAGGGAATCTCGGCGCTGCGCGCCCCCTTCGGCTGCCAGGCGGCGAGCGCCCGCACGTGATCCGCGGTGACCCGCCGACCGTCGCAGTTGCGCAGCAAGGACTCGAGCACGATGCGCAAGGACACCGGCAGACGCGATACGCGGCCCAGCCCGGCCGCCTCGAGCGCGGCCAGCGCGTAATAGCGGGAAGATC
>JAJZPJ010000061.1 GCA_021811225.1 Pseudomonadota bacterium | reverse complement strand
CTCGCGGTCGGGCCGCCGCTGCCGGTGGATTCGAGGATCTTCGCCGTCTGCAACTGGCCGAGCAACAGGCCGTTGCGGCTGTCGGAAACGCCGTTGGCGTTGGGGCCGACGGTGAAGGTGTCGCCGCTGTTCGGCGCACCGCTGATGGCGAAGCTGATGCCGTTGAAGCGGATGGTGGCGCCGCTGGTGTAGGGTACCTGGGTGCTCGTCGAAGCGATGGTGGTGCTGGTGCCATTGACCGTGACCACCGCGCCGACCGGAAAGCCGCTCAGGGTATTGCTGGTCTTGTTGTAGCTGAGGGTGATCGGCGCCGCCGGCAGGCTGCTGGTGCTGGTCGCCGTGCCGGAGGTGATGGCGCCCGTGCCCAGGTCGATGTTGCCCAAGGCCACCGCAGAAGCGCCGCCCACGGTATTCGAGGCCACCACCAGTTCATTGCTGCCGTTGATCGATACCGTTGCCGACGCCGGCGCGGCCGCGGCATTGATGCTGGTCTGCAACTGGGTGGCCAGTGCGGCCGGCGTCGCGTAACTACCGGGCGGGATGGTGACCCACACCGCGGTGCCGCCATCGAGTTTGACGGTGAACTTGTCGTTCACGCCGGCGGTGACGGTCAGCGGGCTGGCCGGCGGGCTCCCGCCGCTGACCTCGCCTCTCGGCCCCGAGATCGGAGAACCGAACAGCGCGCTCATGGCGCCGTTACCCTCGGTCAGCGCGACGGCGGTTGCCCCGCCCACCGTGTTCGAGGTCACCATCAGTTTTCCGGTGATCGGATCGGCTGAGGCTTTCGCCGCCAAACCCGCCGTGGTGATGGCCGAATTGATCGCGGCAAGCAGCGCCGCAGACGTCGTATAGGTTCCCGCTGCCAGGGTAATCGGTGTCGCTGAGCCGCCATCCAGGGCGATGTTGAGCTGGTCGTTGCTGCCGATGGTCACCGTCAGCGGCAGCGTCGGCGCAGCGCTGCCGATCGCCGCGCCCTGAGTCGTCGCTGCGGCGGGCGTGCCGAACATCGCGGTGAGGCCGCCATTCACGTAGGCCGTAGGCGCGGTCGGCGGCGGCGCGATGGTGAAGCTGTCGCCGTTGGAGGGGGTGCCGGTGATATTCACGCCGACGCCATCGACGCTGATATTGGCGCCGGCGGTGTAGGGCACCACCGTCGACGAACTGGTGATCGTGGTGTTTGTGGCGCTGCCAGCGGGACCCACGCTCACCGTCGAGCCCACCGGAAAGCCGGTGAATCCCGCCGGCGATGCGCTCTGATAGGTGATGTTGAAGGCAGCCGCGAGGGTCGAGGCGGTAGCGCTCACCACGCCGGGAGAAATCGTCGCGGTGCCGCTGTTGGCCTGGGCGGCGGCGGTGCTGATCGGCGTTGCCAGGGCGATGGCGGCGGGATCGGTCAGGGTCACCGCGATGTTGGCCGCACCGGTGCGCGTGGGCTGGATCAGGAAGGAGTCGCCGGTGGCCGGGGCCGGCGTGGATGACACCTTGATGGTCAGACCGTCGAACGCGGTCACCGGCGGAGTCTGGCTGGCATCGGTCAGATTTCCGTTGGAATCCACGGTGAGGCCGCTCGCGACGGTCGTATTGTCCGACAGATTCAGCAACGTATAGAGGCCGCCGCCGTTTGCGCTCAGTCGATAATCGCTGGCGGTCAGTTTGGACACGTCGCTGATCGTCGCGCTCACCGGCGAGGGGTTGGTTGTGTAGTCACTATTCGCGCTGCTGGAGAACACCGCGGGCTGCGACACGCTGAAGAACTGCCCGCCGAGCTTGCCGTTCAAGTCCTGGCCGAGTTGGCTCTGGGCGTTGAAGCTGGTCGCCAGGCCGATGGCGATCAGACCGAGCTGGTTCTGGGCGGAATCGAGCGAATTGTCGCGGAAGCCGACCAGTCCGCCCAGGGTGCCGCCGGTGAGCAACGAGTCGGACAGGATCGCCCTTGTCCCGCCGGGTACCTGGAAGGCCACCGCGGTCTTTTGCGGGTCATTGGGGTCCTGCGTCGTGGTCAGGGTCGAGGCCTGACTGCCGACCACCAGCGGCTGGCCGTTGCCGATGAAGACGTTGTAGGTGCCGTCGCTCTGAACCGTGGTGGTGACGCCGATCTCCTTGTTGAGATTGGAGATCAATTGGTCGCGCTGGTCGAGCAGACTGTTGGCCGGCTGGTTGCTGCCGGCCTGGGCCAGAACGATCTGCTGATTGACGGCGGCGAGTTGGGTGGCGTAGGAATTGATCAGGGTGACTTCGCCGCCGATCTGCGTGTTGGTGCCGTCGCGAATTCCCTGCAGCGTCTGGTTGATGCTCTGGAAGCTCGCCACCAGCGACTGGGCATTCGAGAGCATCGCCTGCCGCGAAGGGATGGACGCCGGGTTGGCCGAGGCCTGCTGCACCCCCTGGAAGAAATTGGCGAGCGCGGGGGAGAGACCGGCGGTGGGATCGGCCAGCATGTTGTCGATCTGGGCGATCTGCGCGCCGTAACTGGTCAGGGACGACGCGCCGCTCTGGGCCGAGAGCAACTGGGTGTTGAGGTACTGGCTGTAACTGCGCGTCACCGTCTGGACGTTGGTGCCCTGGCCGATGAAGCCGCCGCCGGTGAGGTTCGGGATGGCGGTGGTCTGAACGATCTGTTCGCGGTTGTAGTTGGGCGTCGAGGCATTGGCGATGTTGTTGCCGGTGGTCAGGATGCCCGCCTGCGCGGCGTTCAGGCCGGTCATGCCGATGCTGAGAAGACTGGTGCTCATGAGCGCTCCGAGGTATGGCCTTGTTATCGGCAAAGCTTGCCGCAAGTTGAGCCGTCACGAAATTCCCAGCAACTCCCGTGCCAGGCGTTCGTGGAGCAGCCGCGCTGACGGAGCGATTCGGGACGCTTAAGCGACCAGGCTGTTGCGCAGCGTGCTGCCGTCGATGATCCGCGCCAGCTTGGCCGCGTACATCGGATCGCTGGCGTAGCCGGCCTGTTGCAGACCGCGCGAGAAGCTCTCGGCATCCTGGCTGCCGACCACGCCGGCGTAACGCGGATTGGAGAGCAGCAGATGGGCGTAGTCGCGGAAGGCCTCGGCGTAGGAGCCATAGGCGCGGAAACTCGCCACCCGCTTTTGCACCACACCGCCGACCACCTCGCTGGTCGTGGCCTGGACCACCGGGCCGGTCCAGCCGCTGCCGGCCTTGATGCCGAACAGATTGAAGCTGTTGCGGCCGTCGGGAAAGCGCGGCTCGGATCTTCCCCAGCCGGTCTCCAGCGCCGCCTGGGCGACCATGAAGTGGGGCGGGATGCCGGTCGCCTGGCTCGCCTCCAGCGCCTGGGGCCAGACGCGATCGACGAAGGCGCGGGCGGACGGGGAGACGCCGGCAATGGCATGGGTACCGCCCCCACGGGTCTCGTCCTGAGGCGCCGCGGTCTCGCCCGCGGCGGGCGGATTGCCAATCCCGCTCAAGGGGATGCCGGCGGCGGGCGGGGCGAGGGGAAAGCTCTTCCCGGCCGAGGGCTTCAGCGGCAACGGCCCCAAGGACACCGGATCGGGATGCTGCTGCAGCATCTGCTTCTCCAGCATGGCCGCGAGACCGGTGCCGTTGCCCTTGGTCGCCAGCACCTGGGCCAGTTGCTGATCGAGCATGGATTCGTACATGCGCGACTGCTCGCTGTCGAACGGACCGTCGTGCGGCGTCGCGTCGCGCATCGCCTTCAACACCTGCTGCAGGAACAGGGCCTCGAACTGCTGGGCCGCGGCCTTGATCGCCTGGGGCGAATTGGCGCGCGCCTGGGTCTTCAGGGCGGTGAGGCTATTGACGTCCAGTGAGAACTGGCTGGAGATATCCGGTATCGTCATGGGGGCAATCTACTCCGGCCGCAATGCGTTCATCCGCGGAAAAGGCGGCAGATCTTCCGGCAATTCTTGCCTATCGAGTTCTCAGATGATCTTCAGTTCGGCGTGCAGCGCGCCCGCGGATTTCATCGCCTGGAGTATGGCGATCAGATCCTGGGGATTGGCGCCGATGGCGTTCAGGGCCTTGACCACGTCGGCCAGATTGACGCCGCCACGCACGCTGAGCAGCGCGCCGGCCTCCTGCTTGACCGAGATCTGGGCATTGGCGACCGTCGTGGTCTGGCCGGCCGAGAGCGGATTGGGCTGGCTCACGGTGTTGTTGGTGCCGATCGTGACCGACAGGTTGCCGTGCGCCACCGCGCAGTCGTCCAGGGTCACCGACTGGTTCATCACCACCGAACCGGTCCGGGCATTGATGATCACCTTGGCCGCGCTCGGATCGGCCCTGACCTCGATATTCTCGATGCGGCTCAGGAAACCGACGCGGTCGGAGACGTTATCGGGCGCGCGTATCCTGAGCTGGCGGCCGTCGGTGGCGGTGGCCGCGCCGGGAACGACGCGGTTGATCGCCTGGAGCATGTTTTCCATGGTGCCGAAGTCGGTGCTGTTGAGATCCAGATAGACGTAGTTGCCTTCGCCCAGACTGGTCGGCACCGAGCGCTCCACCGTGGCGCCGTCGGCGATCCGGCCGACCGAGAGGTGATTGACCACCACCTGCGATCCGCCCGAGGAGGCGCCGGCGCCGCTGACCACGACGTTGCCCTGGGCCATCGCATAGACGGCGCCGTCGGCGCCCTTCAGCGGCGTCATCAACAGGGTGCCGCCGCTCAGGGACTTGGCGTTGCCCATCGAGGAGACGGTGATGTCGATCTGCTGGCCGGGCCGGGCGAAGGCCGGCAGGCTCGCGGTGACCATCACCGCGGCGACGTTCTTCAACTGCAGGTTGGTGCCCGGCGGCAGATTGACGCCCATGCCGGTCAGCATGTTGATGATGCTCTGCACCGTGAATGGCGTCTGGGTGGTCTGGTCGCCGCTGCCGTCCAAGCCGACGACCAGGCCGTAGCCGATCAACTGGTTGCTGCGCACGCCGGCGATCGAGGCGAGGTCCTTGATCCGTTCGGCGCGCGCCGAGCTCATCACCATCAACGTCGCCAGAATCAGCAGCACGGCGATGAAGGTTTTCTGGATCCCGCTCATATCGATACCCTTTGTGCTAGCCATTCATCTGTCGCTCGGCATTGATGCCGACGTGCCTTAGGCACCAGCCCCTCGGGTCACTAGAACGGCAGAACATTGAGGAAGAACTTCCCGAGCCAGCCCATCACCGTCGCCGAATTGAGGAAGCCGTTGGCCTTGTATTCCATCCGCGCATCGGCCACCTGGGTCGATTGCACGGTATTGGCCGCGGTGATGGTGGTCGGATTGACCACGCCGGAGAAGCGGACGAATTCCTCGCCCTCCTTCAGCCCGATCTGCTTCTCGCCCGAGACCAGCAGGTTGCCGTTGGCATAGACCTTGATCACCGTCACCGTCAGGGTGCCGGTGAAATCGTTGGCCGAGGTGTCGCTGCCCTTGCCGTCGAAGGTGTTGGCGTCGGACGCGGAGACCTTGGTGCCCTGCAGCGTCTTGAACGGCAGCCCGACCACCGAGGGAATCGAAGCGGCGAGGCTCTGGGAACGCGAGGTCGAATTCTCAGAGGCCTTCGAGGCGGAGGTCTTCTCGGCGATGTTGATGGTGATGGTGTCGCCGACGAAGCGCGCGCGCCGGTCCTCGAACAGCGGCCGCGCCGAGTAGGCGCTGTAGATGGCGCCGTCGGTCGGCGGCACATCCTTGCGCGGCGCCGGCGTGGCGGTCAGCGGCTGCTGCACGCTGGTCGAGGGCACGGTGGTGGCGCAGGCCGCGGCGAGCAGCGCCGCTCCGATCATCACCAGCCAGTGGGCGAATTTTCTTCCGGTCACGGTCCGCCTCACATCTGCGTCAGTCTTTGCAGCATCTGATCCGAAGCGGTGATCACCTTCGAGTTCAGCTCGTAGGCGCGCTGGGCCTGGATCATATTGACCAGCTCTTCGGCGACATTGACGTTCGAGGTCTCGACGTAGCCCTGGTTCAACAGGCCGACGCCGTTGGTGCCGGGCGTATTGGGAGTGGGCGTGCCGCTCGATGCGGTCTCGACGAAGAGGTTCTCGCCGGTGCTCTGCAGGCCGCCGGGATTGACGAAGTCGGCCAGCTGGATGGTGCCGATCTGGGTGGGCGTGCTCGACCCGGCCTGGACCACGCTGACGGTGCCGTCGCGGCCGATGGTCACCGAGGTGGCGTTGGCGGGAATGGTGATCGCCGGCGACAGCGGATAGCCGCTGGAGGTGACGATCTGGCCGTTGCTGTCCTGCTGGAAGGAGCCGTCGCGGGTGTAGGCGAGGGTACCGTCGGGCATGCTGATCTGAAAGAAGCCCTGGCCGTTGATGGCGATGTCGAGCGGATTGCTGGTCTGGGTCAGGTTGCCCTGGGTGAAGATCTTTTCGGTGGCGATCGGCTGCACGCCGGTGCCCAGTTGCAGGCCCGAGGGGATCGTGGTCTGTTGCGAAGACTGGGCGCCGGGTTGGCGCAGGGTCTGGTAGAGCAGATCCTGGAACACCGGCTGGGAGCGCTTGTAACCGTTGGTGCTGACGTTGGCGATGTTGTTGGCGATGACGTCGAGCGAAGTCTGCTGCGCGTCGAGACCGGTCTTGGCAATCCACAGGGAACGGATCATCCCTTACTCCTAGAGGTTGGTGATGATCTGCGTTGCCGCCTGATCGTTGGCCTGAGCGTTGGTCAGGGTCTTCATCTGCATGTCGAACTGGCGCGACAGGGAAATCATGCTCACCATCTGCTCGATCGGATCGACGTTGCTGCCTTCGAGATAGCCGTCGGCGAGCTTGACGTTCGGATCGGTCGTCGCCGGCGCGCCCGAGCGCAGCCGGAACAGGCCGTCGTCGCCGCGCACCAGTTCGGCCTGCGGCGGATTGACCAGCTTGATCTGGCCCACGGCATTGACGCTGTTCTTCTGCCCGCTCTCATTGACGACCGAGACGGTGCCGTCGGCGCCGATCGTGACCTTGACGTCGGGCGGGATCGAGATCGTGCCGCCGTCGCCCTGGACCGGGATGCCGGTGCGGGTCTGCAGCACGCCATTGACGTCCTCGTGCAGGCTGCCGTCGCGGGTATAGGCCTCGCTGCCGTCGGGCATGGCCAGCGCGATCCAGCCCTGGCCCTGGACGGCGACGTCGAGCGGCCTGGCGGTCATCTGCAGCGGTCCGGGGGTGAAGTCGGTGTGGGTGCTGGCGTCGATGACGAAGGCGCGCGTGGGCAGCGCCGTGGAGCCCGCGCCGGGGATCACCTGGACCGCGCGCAGCCGCTGCTCCTCGGCGCGATAGCCGGTCGAATTGACGTTGGCCAGATTCTGCGCCACCGACGCCTGGCGCTCCATCGTCTGGGAGGCACCGCTCATCGCGGTGTAGATCATCCTGTCCATGGCGGGTTAGCCTTCCGATCCGCTCATCACCTGAGATTGATCAGGGTCTGCATGATCGAATCCTCGGTCTTGATGGTCTGGGCGTTGGCCTGATAGTTGCGCTGCTGGGTGATCATGTCCACCAGTTGCGCGGTCAGATCGACGTTCGAACCCTCGATCGCCGACGGCTGGAGTATGCCGTTGGCGCCACTCCCAGGCGTCCCGGCGGTGGCGGGACCCGAGCCGTTGACCGTGCTGAGGTTTTCCAGCCACTGGTTGTCGCCGGTCGGAATCAGGCCGTTGGGATTCTTGAAGGTGGCCAGTGCGATGGTGCCGAAGCTCTTGGTCATGCCGTTATTGTAGGTGCCCTGTACCGTGCCGTCGGGCAACACCTTGAGTCCGGTGAATTGCCCGGCGGCCGAGCCGTCCTGGGTCACGCTATTGACCCCGAAGCTGTTGCCGAACTGGGTGCTGCCCGCCAGGTTCAGGGTGATGTCGAGCGGACCATTAGAACCCGATGCGGAACTCAGAGGCAGCGCCAGCGCAATCGTGGATGAGGATCCCAGGTTGTTCACGCTACCGAGCGCCAATGTGGGAGCCGGGGTGGCGGGAAGGACCGCGGAGGTGACGGTCAGGACACCCGAGCCGTTCGCGGTAACCGTGGCGTCGGGCGAAGGCGACAAGGCATTGAGGCTGGTCTGCAGTTGGGTCGCCAACTGGGCGGGCGTATAGCTGCCGGCCGGAATGGTCACCGACAAGGGCGTGCCGCCATTGACGGTGAGCGAGAACTGGTCGTTGGTCCCGGCGGTGACGACCAGCGGATTGGCCGGCGCGGTGCCGCCGCTGACCGCCACCTGCGAGCCCGTGGTAGGAGCTGTTGCACCGAACAACGCGGACAGGCCGGTGTTGCCGGTGACCGCGCTCAGCGCGACCGCGCTTCCCGCAGCCGTCGATTTCGAGGTCACCACCAGTTTTCCGCTGGCCGGATCCACCGATACCGTCGCACCCGCACCGATCGCCGTCTGAACCGCAGCAGCCAGCGCCGCCGATGTCGTATAACTCCCCGCCGCCAAGGTGATCGGCGTCACAGCTCCACCATCCAGGGCGATGTTGAACTGGTCGTTGCTGCCAGCGGTCACCGTCAGCGGCAAGGTCGGCGCGGCGCTACCGATCGATGCGCCCTGGGTCGTCGCCGCGGCGGGCGTGCCGAACATCGAGGAGAGGCCGGTATTGGGTCCCGACGGAGAGGTCGTCAGAACGCCAGAACTATTGAAGGCGAGCCCGGCCGGGCCGAACAGGTTGGTGCCCTGGGTCGTGCCGCCATCGACGTTGGTGTACAGATTCCAGGCATTGGTGCCGGTTTTGACGAAGTACATCCCCAGCGTGTGGCTGACACCCAGGCTGTCATACACCGTCGCGGAGGTCGACTCGTTGTAGCTGGTCGGATCGTTCGGGCTGAAGGTCGCCGTGGTCGGGACGGTTTGCCGGGCATCGAGGTTCAGGTTCATGCCCAGATTGGTGGTGACCACCGCGCCCATGTTGCCGTTATTGATCGCGATGGGGGATGCGGTTGAACTGCCGCCGGGCGGGAAGAGATTCAATTTCGAGCCGGAGGCATCGACGATGTAGCCGTACTGATCGAGCTGGAACTGGCCGGCGCGGCTGTAGGTGGGCGTCCCGGCAGAGCTGGTCATCTGGAAAAAACCGCCGCCGTTGATGGCGATGTCGAGCGGGTTGTTGTCCGCGGTGATGCTGCCCTGGGAGAACTGCTGGGCGACCGTGGATAGCGTGGTGCCCATGCCGATCTGGTTGGAACCAGCGCCGCCGAGCGCGGCGGCATAGGCATCGGCGAACTGCGCGTTGGCCTGCTTAAAACCGACGGTGCTGGCATTGGCGATGTTATTGCCGATGGCATCGAGCGCCGAGGAGGAGGCATTGAGGCCGCTCAGTGCTTGTTGGAAGCTCATGTTTCGTCCCCGTTAGAAAATCTGCTGGACATCGGACAGTGCGAACAGGCCCAGTTTGCCGAGGTTGAGGCTGGCGCCCCGGGTGCTGTTGGCGACGCTGGAGACGGTGCCCAGTTGCAGCGCGGTGGCGGCGACGGTCTTGCCGCCCTGGGTGGCGGCATAGCTCACCGTGTAGTTGCCGTCGGCGGCGATGGCGCCGCCGACGGTCTTGCCGTCCCAGCTCACGTCGCTGGTGCCGGCGGGCATCGCGCCCATATCGATGGTCTGCACCGCGAGGCCGTTGGCGTCCTTGATCGTCGCCACCACGTCGTCGGCGGCGCTGGCCAGACTGACGCCGGCGAGGCCCTGCCCCTGCGTCAGGGTCATGCCGCTGCCCGGCACCAGCACGTTCTTGCCGACCAGGGCCGCGGCCTGCAGGCCCTGGGTGCTGTTGGCATTGCTGATCAGGGACTGCAAGGTGGTGTTGAGCTGGGTGATGCCGTCCACCGTGCTGATCTGCGCCAGTTGCGAGGTCATCTGGGCGTTGTCCATCGGATTCAGCGGATCCTGATTCTGCAATTGCGTGGTCAGGAGCTTCAGGAACCGATCCTGGGTGCTGCTGGTGGCCGAGGTGGCGCTGGCGCTGCCGGCGGCGTTGGCAGCATTGATCGCAGCGAAAATCGAGGCGGAACTGCCATTGACTGTTGCGGTGGTCATGATTTTTCCTTTTACTGACCGATGGTCAGGGTCTTCATCATCAGGGTCTTCGCCGTGTTCATCACCTCGACGTCGGTCTGATAGGCGCGCGAGGCGGAGATCATATTCACCATTTCCTCGACCGGATTGACGTTGGGCATGGCGACATAGCCCTGGGCATTGGCGTTGGGGCTGGAGGGGTCGTACTTCATGCGCAGCGGTGCGGCGCTATTCACCACTTGCGTCACGCGCACGCCCTCGCCGCCTTCGTTGCCCACCGGCATGGCGGCGAACACCACCTGCTTGGCGCGGTAGGGCTGGCCGTCGGCGCCGGCGACGCTGTCGGCGTTGGCCAGATTGCTGGCCACGGCGTTCATCCGCGCCGACTGCGCGTTCATCGCGGACCCGGCGATTTCGAAGATGCCGAAGGCGCTCACGGCGACACCGCCGCGGTCAGGTCCTTGAACTGGGCTCTGACGAAGGCGATCAGCGCCTCCATCTGCAGCGCGTTCTCGGCAAAGGCGGCGCGCTCGACGTCCATGTTCACGGTGTTGCCATCGACGCTGGCCTGAAATTCGCGGCGGTACTTCAGCGCAGCGCCGTAGCGGTTGGCGCCCGCCGCCTTGAGATGGCCGGGAGCGGTCTGTTCCAGCGCCAGGGCGCCGGCAGCGCTGGCTCCCAGGGCACCCTCCAGGCTGGCGCTGAAGTCGATGTCGCGGGCCTTGTAGTTGGGCGTATCGGCGTTGGCGATGTTCGACGCGAGCAACTCCTGGCGGTAGGCGCGCAGATCCAGCGCCGTCTGGTTGAAGTTCAACTCCTGGTCGATGCGACTGATCATGCGGCTCTCTAAAGTTTTCCGTCCGAGCGTCGTAATGCAGAAACCGTGCCAAAGAGACCGAACGACCGCGGTCGAGCCGGTTGCGAGAGCACGGCGGGCTCTGCGGGCGGCTCGCCATCGAGCCCGGCGAGCGCCCCTTGCCGCCAGACGCCGGCTCGCCCCGCCGCGCTCGGCAATTATTGCCGTCGAACTTGCCAGCCCCGCCTGGTCGTGCTTGAATCCCGGCATGGCAAGAATCCGACCGTTTCTCATCGCCGCCCTGTCCTGCCTGCTCGCCGTCGCCCCCCTCGCCTCCGCCCATCAGGATCCGGGACCGGTCAAGCGTGCCATCGAGTCCTTCCTGCGGGTGCAGATCAAGGGGCTGCCCGGACAGGCCAGTTTCACCATCGGCGCGATCGACCCGCAAAACCAGCTCGTTGCCTGCCCGGCATTCACGGTCTCGATGCCGCCCGGCGCCCGTGCCTGGGGCCGCACCAACGTCTCGGTGCACTGCGAAATGGCCGGCGGCTGGCGCATCTTCGTGCCGGTGCATATCCGCATTCTGGGCAATTACCTGATCACCGCCCGGGCGCTGGTCCAGGGACAGGTGGTCGGCGCCGGCGATCTCGCCGACAATCGCGGCGATCTCGCCGACCTGCCGGCGAACATCCTCACCGATCCGGCTCAGGCGATCGGCAAGACGGTGGCGCAATCGGTGTCTTCCGGCCAACCGCTGCGCAGCGACATGCTGCGCCAGACGCTGGTGGTGCAGCAGGGCCAGAGCGTCAGGGTGGTATCCCAGGGGCCGGGCTTCCGGGTCTCGGCCGGCGCGGGCCGGGCGCTCAACAATGCGGCCGAGAATCAGGTGGTGCAGGTGCGCATGCCCAACGGCCGCATCATCAGCGGTCTCGCCCGGGACGGCGGCGTGGTCGAAATCGCTTATTGAATTGTCGGCTCAAGTTTCCCTGGCGCCGGCCGTAGTTCCATGTGAGAATCACTTCCTCGCAAAGGATCGCATCGTGAAAATCGACAATTCAGTCAATCCGCTCGGCGGCCAGCCCAGCACCCGCCGGAACGGCGCGGCCAAGGCCTCGCCCGAGACGTCGAGCTCGTCTGCTTCGTCGGCAGAGAGTTCGGGGTTGGCATTGTCGCCGCTGTCGGCGCGTCTGCAGGAAGTATCGGCCGGCATGGCCAACACCCCGGCGGTCGACACCGCCCGGGTGGCGCAAATCAAGCAGGCCATTTCGGAAGGCCGCTTCCAGGTCGATTCCGGGAAGATCGCCGACGGCCTGATCGCCTCGGTCCGCCAGATGCTGTCCAAGGGCTGACACCCCGGGCTGACGACGCGATACGGGATACGCATTGCAGTCCTCCCCCCTGCCCGAACTGATCAAGGATGAACTCGCGCTGCTGCGCCGGTTCGTGACCCTGCTGCAAGAGGAACAACAGGCGCTGATCGAAGGCGACTTAGAGCGTCTGTTGCCGCTCGCCGAAGAGAAGAGCCGGCAGGCGAACGCGCTCGGCCAGCTGGCCGTCGGCCGCAATCAGATCCTGTCTTCGCAGGGACTCCCCGCCGACAAGCGGGGCATGGACGCCTGGCTGGGGGGCCAGGCGAAGGCCTCTGCGGCGCGAAACGACTGGGCTGCCCTGCTCGCCCTGGCCGCCGAGACGCGGCGGCAGAACGAACTCAACGGCAAGCTGATCGGCACCCGAATGCAGCACAATCAGCGCGCGCTGGCGGTGCTGGCCGCCGCCACCAATCAAGCCATGCTCTACGGCCCCGACGGCCAACAGCGAGCGCCGACCGGCAGCCGCGACTTCGGCGCGGCCTGAACTCTTACAGCGCATCGTGTCCGGCTGTCCGGCCGGGCTGGAGTTCGGCCTAGCCGGGGTTTTTCGGGAAGACCGGCACATCGACCTGCTTGTCGGGAAGCTTGGATTCGATGGTGATCGCCACGCGCCGGTTGCGCGCCCGTCCCGCAGCCGTGTCGTTGCTGGCGATCGGCCGCTGATCGGCATAACCGACCTCTTTCAGCCGATCCGGAGCGACGCCCTCGGCGATGAACAGCCGCACCACGCTGGCGGCGCGCACGCCCGACAGTTCCCAGTTCGACGGAAACTGCGGCGTGGATATCGGCGTGTTGTCGGTATACCCCTCGACGGTGATCGGAAAAGCGGTCGGAGCGATCACCTTGGCCACCTCCGTCAGGGCGCGCAGCGCTTCCGCCGACAGCGTCGCTTCGCCCGGTGCGAACAGCAGGCTGGCGTTGATGACCACGGTGATGCCCCGCGCCCCCTCGGTGATCCGCACCTGGCCGCTTTGCACCAGCGGTCCGAGCGCGCTGGTGATCTGCTGCGCCATGTCGCGCAGCTTTTCCTTGGTCTGCTGCTTGACCTCTTCGGCCTTGGCGTTGACGGGTTTCTGGATCACCGGCAGCTGCAGCTTGCCGCCGGAAATCGGCACGACGACCACATGCGCACCGCCGGTGTCCCCCGGCGTGTTGCGGAATGCCGACTCCAGCGCATCCGAGAGCACGCGGTACTTGCCCTCATTGACGATGGAGATCGAGTACATCACCACGAAGAAGGCGAACAGCAAGGTGATGAAGTCGGCATAGGAAACCAGCCAGCGTTCGTGGTTCTCGTGTTCCTCTTCCTGTTGGCGACGACGGCTCATCCGGTCGAGCTACGGTAGGGGCTGAACGGCGATGGGGGACGTCGGCCTGAAGGCCGACCTACGGCGGTTAGCCTGCGCCGCAATCCCCGCACCCTCGCGCTGCGCGGTCCGGTTACCGGTATTCATCCGATGTAGCCCTGCATGCGGCTCTCTATGGTGCGGGGATTGTCCCCATTGGCGATGCCGACGAGGCCGTCAACGTACATC
>JAJZPJ010000060.1 GCA_021811225.1 Pseudomonadota bacterium | reverse complement strand
TTGGGCGCGACATGGACCCGGCAGCCGGGACAGAAGGACAGGCCGAGCTCCCGCGCCTCGATGTCCATCCCTTGCCGCAGCGCCGCGACGAAGGGGGCGCGGCCGAGCTGGGACACCGGCAGGCCGAGCAGCAGATGGTGCATGGCGGTATTGCCGCACACCGCGAGGTCGACGATGTCGCCGGTGTCGGCGCCGACCGCGTGACACAGGTCGTGCGCCAGCGCCGCGATGGCCGAGCACGCGGCGGCGCGCAATTCCTCGCCGCCCTCGGGATGGCGCGCCGCGTGGTTGATCCGGCTGATCACGTCGGCGCCCCAGGCCGCCTGGGGATTCTCGATGCCCAGGCTGGCCAGGCGGGCGCCGCCATCAAGATCGATCAGGAAGGCGGCGACGTTGGTGGTGCCCAGATCCACCGCCAGGCCCTATAGGCTTACTGCTTGCCCGGATCCTTGACCGCCTTGAAGGTGTCGAACTCGACGTTGTAGTAGTGACCCTTGATCTTCTCGACGCGCCGGATGTAGATGTTCTGGACGATGTCTCGGGTCGCGGGATCGATCATGACCGGACCGCGCGGGCTCTCCCACTTCATGCCCTTCACGGCCGCCATGAACTTGTCGCCATCGGTGCTGCCGCCGGTCTTCTTCAGCGCCGCATAGATCAGCGCCATGCCGTCATAACCGGCGACCGCCATGAAGTTCGGGCGCATCTGCGGATCGATTTCGGCGTAGCCCTTGAGGAAGGCCGCGTTCAGGGGCGACTTGTGCGCATCCGAATAGTGGTGGCTGGTGATCAGGCCGAGCGCCGCATCGCCCTCGGAGTCGATGACGCTGTCGTCGGAGATGTCGCCGGTGGCGATCAGCTTGATGCCGGCCTTGTCCAGACCGCGCTCGTGGAAGCCCTTCATGAAAGCCACGCCCTGCTCGCCGGCGGGCAGGAACAGGAACACCGCCTGGGGATTGGTGTCCTTGATGCGCTGCAGGTAGGCCGAGAAGTCGGGGCTCTTCAGCGGCACCCGCACGTCGCCGACGATCTCGCCGCCGCCGGCGGTGAAGGTCTTCTTGAACTGGCCTTCGGCGTCGTAGCCCGGGCCGTAGTCGGAGACCAGGACATAGACCTTCTTGATGCCGTTTTGCAACGCCCAGGTCGCCATCGGTGCGGTCACCTGCGGCAGGGTCATCGAGACGCGGACGAAGTAGGGCGATTTGGCGGTGATGATCGAGGTCGCGGCATTCATGATCACGGCCGGCATCTTCGCCTCGGTGATCAGCGGCGCCACGGCCAGGCCGTTGGGCGTCAGGCCGAAGCCGGCGAGCAGATTGACCTTGTCCTTGACGATCAGCTCCTGCGCCTGGCGCTTGGTGATTTCGGGCGCCGGGCCGGTGTCGTCGCGCACCAGCACCTCGATCTTCTTGCCGGCGACGACGTCGCCGTGCTGCTTCATGTACAGCTTCATGCCGTTGTCGATCTGCCGGCCGTAGCTGGCGAAGGGCCCGGACATCGGCAGGATGGCGCCGATCTTGACCGTGTCCTGGGCCGCTGCCGGCAGGGCCATGACGGCGGCGAGTGCGGCGAACAATACTCTGAGTTTCATGCGTGGTCTCCTTGGTTGGAATGGTCGTGCATCATCGGTCTTGAAACTGCCGATTTTCCGGCATCTTACTCGGCATACGGTTATTTTCCTGGCATTCTGGCGGCGCGCCTAAAGCAGTTTTACGGACAATTCGCCCAGGCCATCGACGCCGCCGACCAGGACATCTCCGCCTTGCACCTTGCCCACGCCCGAGGGGGTTCCCGTGAAAATCAGGTCGCCCGGCTCCAGCGTGAAGTACTCGGAGAGATTGCTGATGACCTCCGGGATCGACCAGATCAATTCCGTCAGCTCGCCGCGCTGCTTCTCCACGCCGTTGACCTTGAGCCAGATCGCACCCCGCTCCATGACGCCGGTCTCGCCCAGCCGATGGATGGGGCCGATCGGCGCCGACTGGTCGAAAGCCTTGCCCAGTTCCCAGGGGCGGCCCATTTCGCGCAGCGCCAATTGCAGGTCCCGCCGCGTCATGTCGAGGCCGACGGCGTAGCCGAAGATATGCGCGTCGGCGCGATCGACGGGAATGTTGCTGCCGCCCTCGCCGATCGCCACCACCAGTTCGATCTCGTGTTGATAGTTCGCCGTCATCGGCGGGAAAGCGACCTCGCCGACCGCGTTCTCGGGCACGGGAACGACCGCGTCGGCGGGCTTGCAGAAGAAGAAGGGCGGCTCGCGGCCGGTAAAGCCCATTTCCTTGGCGTGCTCGGCATAGTTCCGGCCGACGCAATAGATGCGCCGCACCGGAAACAGATCGTTGCCGCCGGCGATCGGCACGGCGGCCTGAGGCACGGAAAAAGCGTAAGGCATGAACCAACCCCCTGGAGTGTCGCAAAATCGCGTTGTGCCTCCTCGAAGAGGGCACTTGCCGCCGCCCACCCATTCTGCCACAAAGTTTAGTATAGTTTGGCTACCAAACAATACCCGATACCGCCCATGCCCGCGTCAAAGACCCAAAAGCCCGCCGCACCGACAGCCGGCGCCCGAGCTTCCAAGCCACCGGCGGCCAAGCCCGCCGAACTCGATTTCGACCTGCTGCCGGACTTGATCGGCTACCAGCTGCGCCTGACCCAGCTGGCGATTTTCGGCGATTTCG
Source organism: Pseudomonadota bacterium (assembly GCA_021811225.1). Lineage (GTDB taxonomy): Bacteria > Pseudomonadota > Gammaproteobacteria > Burkholderiales > Rhodocyclaceae > CAIYYX01. The sequence continues at coordinate 11,042 of JAJZPJ010000060.1, read as the reverse complement.
GCAGCTCGCTCGCCGATCAGTCGATCTCGCCCGGGCGCTTCGGCGTGCTGGTGCTGATCGGCGCCAACCCGGGGATGACGCAAAGCCGGCTGGCCCTGGCCACCCAGCTCGACCGCTCGACCATGGTCGCGGTGATCGACCAGCTGGAGACGCGCAAATTGGTCGAACGCCGCGCCGCGCCGAACGACCGGCGCTCCAACGCCCTGTGGCTGACCGAGGACGGCAAGAAATTGCTGCGGGCGATGAAGCGGCGCGTCAGGAGTCACGAGAAGCACATCGCCGCGGCGCTCGGAGACGAGGATACGGCGCGCTTGATCGCCATGCTCGCGCGCATCCGCGAGCATCTGCGGCCGAAGCGGTCAGATCAGGCATAGCCCGAGCCCGCTCACACCGGGTTGTCGATCTCCAGATATTCGCACTCGATGCCCAGGTCTTCGCGCAGGCGGGCGGCCAGCGCCTGGACGCCGTAGCGCTCGGTGGCGTGATGGCCGGCGGCGATGTAGGGAACACCCGATTCGCGCGCCACATGCACGTTCTGCTCGGAAATTTCGCCGGAGATGAAGCAATCCGCGCCGGCGGCGATCGCCTGTTCGAAATAGTCCTGGGCGCCGCCGGAACACCAGGCAATGCGCCGCAAGGGCTTGCCCGGATCGCCCGCCAGAAGGGGCTTGCGTCCCAGGGCCCGCTCCAGAGCGACGGCCTGCTCGGCCACCGTCGCAGCAGCGGTGCGACCGAGAAAACCGATCTCCTGCTCGGCAAAGCGGCCGTCTATCCGCCAGCCCAAAAGCTTCGCCAACTGCGCGTTGTTGCCCAGTTCGGCGTGGGCGTCGAGCGGCAGGTGGTAGGCGAACAGGCTGATGTCATTGGCCAGCAGCGCAGCCATCCGCTGTTTGCGGTAGCCGGTGACCCGCCCGTCCTCCGACTTCCAGAACCAGCCGTGGTGCACCAGCACGGCATCCGCTCCCCGCGCCGCCGCCGCGTCGATCAGCGCCTGACTGGCGGTGACGCCGCAGACCACGCGGCCCACCTTTGCGCTGCCTTCCACTTGCAGTCCATTTGGGCAATAATCGCGGAAGCGCGCGGCGTCCAGGAGCCGGTCGAGATGATCTCGCAGCTCGTCTCTTGATACGGGGTCTCGTGATGAGGGATCGCGCTGCATGGGGCACACCGACAGAGAAACGTAACGGATCAAATTATGCGCCGACTCTGGCTGATTTTTGCGCAGGCCGTCACCGTCAGCCTGGCGGTTCTGTTCGTCGTTCAGACGCTGAAACCGGGATGGCTCGACCGCGGTTCGGCGGGCGGCCGGGTCGTCGCGGTGCAGGAAGCCGCGGCGCCGCCCGGCAACATACGCAAGGTGGTCTCCTACAGCTATGCGGCACAGAAGGCGCTGCCTTCGGTGGTGCATATCTATACCAGCCAGGAGGTCAGAGCCCCGCTCAATCCCTTGTTGAACGACCCCTTTTTCCGCCATTTCTTCGGCGATCGCTACGAGGTGCGGCCGCAACGGCGTTCCGGCCTGGGCAGCGGCGTCATCGTCGGTCCCGATGGCTACATCCTGACCAACAATCATGTGATCGAGGCCGCCGATCAGATCGAGGTGGCGTTGCAAGACGGCCGGAAATTCAAGGCGCGCGTGGTCGGCGCAGACCCCGACACGGATCTGGCCGTACTGCGCATCGATGCCGGGGCGAAGCTGCCCGCGATCACCTTCGCCCCGTCCGGATCGCTGCGCGTCGGCGACGTGGTGCTGGCCATCGGCAATCCCTTCGGCGTCGGCCAGACGGTGACCTCCGGCATCGTCAGCGCGCTGGGCCGCTCGCATTTGGGCATCAACGCCTTCGAGGACTTCATCCAGACCGATGCCGCCATCAATCCCGGCAACTCGGGCGGCGCGCTGATCGACACCAACGGCAACCTGGTCGGCATCAACACCGCGATCTACTCCCAGAACGGCGGCTCGATGGGCATCGGCTTCGCCATCCCGATTTCGCTGGCCAAGAACGTCATGGATCAGATCATCAAGACCGGCACCGTGACGCGCGGCTGGGTCGGCATCGAGGTGCAGGAGATCACGCCGGAGCTCGCGGATTCATTCAAACTGCCCGACACCGAGGGCGCGCTGATCGCCGGCGTGATGCGCGGCGGTCCGGCCGACCGCGCCGGCATCCGGCCGGGCGACGTGCTGATGACGGTGGCGGGCAGGCGCGTCACCGACGCCCAGAGCATGCTGGAGATGATTGCCGAGCTGAGGCCGGGATCGCGGGCGCAGTTCGGTCTGCGCCGCGGCGGCAAGAGCGTCGATCTGGCGGTGACCATCGGCAAGCGGCCGAAACCGCGGCCGGGGTAGCCGGCCCGCTATTCTTTTTGAGACTCGATCTTGCCCGCGTCGGCTGCCGCTTCCGCCTTATCCAGTTCCCGCTCCATCTCGGCGTCGGTGAGCGGCCGATAGTCGCCCTCGTCTGGTACCGGCGGCTTGACGAAGAAGCGCGCGAAGATGATCCCGAGTTCGTAGAGCAACCACAGCGGCACCGCGAGCATGAACTGCGACAGGGCGTCGGGCGGAGTAAACAGGGCGCCGACGACGAAGGAACCGACGATCACGTAGGGGCGGATCTCCTTCAGTTTGGCGATGCTGACCAGGCCGATCCTGACCAGCACGATGACCACCACCGGCACCTGGAAGGTGACGCCGAAGGCGAGGAAGGTGGTCATCACGAAGGAAACGTACTTGTCGATGTCGGTCATCACCACGACCCCCACCGGCGCGAAATGGGTGATGAAACCGAAGGCCACCGGGAATACGACGAAATAAGCGAAGGACATGCCGGTGAAGAACAGCAGCACGCTGGCGACGATCAGGGGCGGCACCAGTCTTTTTTCGTGGGCGTAGAGACCGGGCGCGACGAAGGCCCAGACCTGGTAGATCACGTAGGGCAGCGCCAGCAGGAAGGAGAGCATCAGCGTCACCTTCATCGGCACGAAGAAGGCGCCGGCGACGTCGGTGGCGATCATGTGGCTGCCCGAGGGCATCGCCGCCAGCATCGGCCGCGCCAGCAGCGTGTAGATCTCGCGGGCCCAGGAGAACAGGGCGGCGAAGATGATGAAGACGGCCGCGATCGCGCGGATCAACCGGCTGCGCAACTCGATCAGATGCGAGATGAAACTTTCCTGGGCGTCGTCCATGCGTCAGGTTTCGGTCTTTTCCGCGGCCCGATCAAGCCCGAGTTCCATCTGATCCGCCGGCGACACCGCCGGCTGCGGACTGGCCGCCTGGGGCGGCGTCGAGACCTCCGGCGGGGCGATCGCCTGGTTCAGCGATTCATGCACGGCCTGCATTTCGCCGCTGATCGAGGCGCCCATGGCGCGGGCATGATCCGCGAGCTGTTCCTGCACTTTCTTCAACTCGTCCAGTTGCATCTCGCGGTTGATGTCGGCCTTGACGTCGCTGACATAACGCTGCAGGCGGCCGAGCAGCAGGCCGGCGGTACGCGCGACCTTGGGCAGCCGCTCCGGACCGATGACGATCAGCGCCACCAGGCCGATGACCACCAGCTCTGAGAAACCGATGTCGAACATGAGGGCGGGGAGAAATCAGGGATGGGAGCGTGTTACAGCAGCCATCGCGGCCGATCAGCTCTTGACCTTTTCCTTGATTTCGCCTTCGATGATGTGGCCCGCGGCGGCCTGCTGCTCGTCGGATCTCTCGACGGGCTTGTCGGCGCTGGCGTCACGCATGCCTTCCTTGAAGCCCTTCACCGCACCGCCGAGATCCTGCCCGATATTGCGCAGCTTCTTGGTGCCGAATATCAACATCACGATCACCAGCACGATCAGCCAGTGCCAAACGCTGTCTAAGCCGAGCATATAAAGCCTCCTTATTTTCCCATCATCGCCCCCAGCGGCTCAGGGCCGCCGAGGATATGCAAGTGCAGATGATACACCTCTTGCCGACCGATACGGCCGGTGTTGATGATGCTCCGGAAGCCGTCGCCCAGCCCCTGCGAGCGCGCCAAAGTACCCGCCATGGCGAGCATTTTCCCGAGCACCGCCTGGTGCGACGGATCGGCTTCGGCCAACGAGGGCAGATGGATTTTGGGGATGATCATGAAATGCACCGGCGCGAGCGGATTGATGTCGTCGAAGGCGAAAATATCCTCATCCTCATAAACCTTGCGGCTGGGAATCTCACCCCTGACGATCTTGCAGAAAATGCATTGGTTCATCGAAAACTCCCGTTGGCTGTATCCCCGGCCGGCCTCAGGCCGGCCGGGACTTCTTCTCGTCTATTCCGGAAATGCCCTCGCGCCGGCGAAACTCGAACAGAACATCATCGACGCCCAGATCGAAATGGGCCAGCAGGACCATGCTGTGAAACCACAGGTCGGTCACTTCGCGCACCAGATGCAGCCTATCGCCGTCCTTCGCCGCCATGATGGTCTCGGCCGCCTCTTCCGCCACCTTCTTGCAGATGCTGTCGGTGCCCTTGGCGTACAGACTGGCGACATAAGAGGTGTCGGGCGCCGCCCTCTTGCGCTCGGCCAGCGTTGCCTGGACGCGGTGGATCACTTCGAGATCGATCATTGGGAATTCCCGGGCTGGAAAATGCCGCATCATACCGTCTGCTGCGCGGCAATACAAAAACCCGGGACCGCCGATCGATAGCGTTGCCGACAGTCCAGGTACATAATATGAAGATATAATCTTGTTGCCGCCACATGGTCAATCCGCTCAACTCCCTGCGCACGATCAGCCTCAAAACCCGGGTTCTGGTCCTGGTTTCGCTGCTCATCGTCGTCGGCATATGGGGGCTCGCCGCCGGCACGGCGACCGTCTTGCAGGCCGACCTGGAGAAAATGGTCGGCGGGCAGTTGTCCGGGACGCTCGACTATGTCGCCGCCGACATCGACCACGCGATCCAGTCCCGGATCGCCGCCCTCGACCGGCTGGCGACCACGCTCAAGCCGGCGCTTGACTCCACCCCGACCGGGCTGCAAGACCTGCTCGAAAAGGCCAACCGCTCGGAGATGCCGTTTTCCGCCGGCCTGATGTGCACCGACCGCCGGGGAACCGTCGTAGCCGCCACCCCCGGGCTCAAGGACCGCTTGGGTACCTCGATCGAGGACCACCGATACTTTCGCGAAATCATGGCGGGCGCCGCCCATGCGGTCGGCAAGCCCACGCCGGGTCCTTCGGCGCACGGGACGCTGATCGCCGTGGCCGTGCCCTTGAAGGACGGCGCCGGCAAGGCCTGCGGCGTCCTGGTCGGCGCTTCGATGGCCTCCGATCAGGATCTGTTGGGTCAGCTCGAGCAGACCCGCATCGGCAAAACCGGCTACTTGATCGTGGCTTCGCCCAGGGACAAACTGATCGTCAGCTCCAGCGACCGCAGCCGGATCCTGACGCCGATGCCGGCGCGGGGAGTCAACCCCCTGCTCGACCGCCGTCTCGACGAGGGCTACGAGGGCGCCGGGATCTCGGTCAATTCCCGGGGCGTCAAAGTGCTGACCTTGAGCCGCCATATGGAAAGCACGGGCTGGCTGGTCGTCGCCGGCATCGCCACCGCCGAAGCCTTTGCTCCGATCGTCTCGCTCAGGCGCCAGATCTACCTGGGCGCCCTGCTGATTTCCCTGGTCGTCGCGGCTATCCTCTACTTGGTCTTGCGCTGGCAGCTGTCGCCGCTCGGAGATGCGGCGGCGGCGATGCGGCGGATGAGCAGCGGCGAGGCGCCGCTGGCGCCGATTGCCATTGCGCGGCAGGACGAAATCGGCGAGCTGGTGGGCAATTTCAACGCCCTGGTGGCCGAACGCCGAAGGATGGAGCAGCGGATCAGGGACCTCAACCTCGACCTCGAACGCCGCGTCGCCGAGCGTACCAACGAGCTGCTGTCTACCAACCAGAAACTGGAGGCCGAGATCGGCGAACGCAAGACGGCCGAGTCGTCGGCGCTGGATTTTGCCGCCCGCCTGCAGGTCATGACGCGCCGCTACGTCGGCGCGCAAGAGGCGGAAAAACGCCGGCTGGCGCGGGAACTGCACGACCGGGTGTCGTCGAGCCTGACGGCCATCGGGCTGAACCTCGGCCTGATCGAGAAGAAGTCCCCCCAGGACGATAGCGAAAAGCTCACCCGGCGATTATCCGATACCCGGGCACTGCTCAAGGACACGATGCTGAATGTCCGGGAGATCAGCCATGACCTGCATCCCTCGGTGCTGGACTATGGCGGCGTCATCCCGGCGCTGGAGGATTACGGCCGGAAGTTCTTCGACCACACCGGCATCACCGTCCGGGTGAGCGGGGGGGATAAGGAGATCCGGCTGCCGGCGGAAACCGAAATCGCGCTCTATCGCATCGCCCAGGAAGCCCTCACCAATTGCGCCAAACACGCCGACGCCAAGACGGTGACGATCGCCCTCAACGGCGACGCCGAGCACGTCGTCTTCGTCATCACCGACGACGGCATCGGTTTCGACCTGGACGGGCCCCTCCAGGGGCGGAATCAATACGGGCTGGGCTTGCTGTCGATGCGCGAGCGGGCCGAGGCGATCGGCGGCCGGCTCAGCCTGGAGTCGGCCCCCGGAAGAGGAATGCGGATCCAGGTCGAGATCGGCGCTTAGAACCTCGGCGGGCACTCATTTGTAGATTTCCTTGGGATCCTTGAGTACCGGCTCGACCGCCTGCCAGCCGCCCTCGACGAAACGCTGGTAAAAACAACTGCGCCGTCCGGTATGGCAGCTGATGCCGCCGGTCTGCTCGACCTTCAGCAAGAGGGCGTCGTTGTCGCAATCCATCCGGATCTCCCGCACCCGCTGGATGTGGCCGGATTCCTCGCCCTTGTGCCACAGCCGGCGCCTGGAGCGCGACCAGTACACCGCCTCGCCGCCCTCTGCGGTGCGTTCCAGCGCCTCGCGGTTCATCCAGGCGAACATCAGCACTTCACCGCTGTCCGCATCCTGGGTGATGACCGGGACCAGGCCTTGCTCATCCCATTTCACTTCGTTCAACCAATTGACGCTCAAGCTAACCCCCTCGTCCGTTGCGTCGCGCTCCGCTTACAGCCTCACCTCGATGCCGCGCTCGCGCAGGTATTGCTTGGCCTCGCGCACCGTGTATTCGCCGTAGTGGAAAATGCTCGCCGCCAGCACCGCGTCGGCTCGGCCTTGGAGGATGCCGTCGGCGAGATGCTGCAGATTGCCGACGCCGCCGCTGGCGATCACCGGGATATCCACCGCCTCGGAGACGGCGCGGGTCAGCGCCAGATCGAAACCGTTCTTGGTGCCGTCCCGGTCCATGCTGGTGAGCAGAATCTCGCCGGCGCCCAGCCCCTGCACCTGACGCGCCCAGCGCACGGCGTCGAGGCCGGTGGCCCGGCGTCCGCCGTGGGTGAAGACTTCCCAGCGGCCGGGCGCCACCGCCTTGGCATCGATGGCGACCACGATGCACTGGCTGCCGACCTTGGCCGAGGCGTCGGCCACCAGTTGCGGATTATCGACCGCCGCGGTATTCATGCTGACCTTGTCGGCGCCGGCGTTGAGCAAGCGGCGCACGTCCGCCACCGCGCGCACGCCGCCGCCGACGGTGAGCGGAATGAACACCTGATCGGCCACCTGCTCGACCACGTGCAGGATGATGTCGCGCTGATCGGAACTGGCCGTGATGTCGAGAAAGGTGATCTCGTCCGCCCCCTGCTCGTCGTAGCGACGGGCGACCTCTACCGGATCGCCGGCATCCTTCAGTTCGACGAAATTGACGCCCTTGACCACCCGGCCGGCGGCGACATCGAGGCAGGGAATGATGCGTTTGGCCAGCATCAGCCCGGCGCCGACAACTTGTCCGCTTCCGCTTGCGCCTTCTTGAAGTCGAGGGTCCCTTCGTAGATGGCGCGGCCGGTGATGGCGCCGATGATGCCCTCGTGCTCGACCGCGCACAGCGCCTTGATGTCCTTCAGGCTGGCGATGCCGCCGCTGGCGATGACCGGGATCTTCAGCGCCTGGGCGAGCCTGACCGTGGCTTCGATATTGACGCCGGAGAGCATGCCGTCGCGGCCGATGTCGGTGTAGATCACCGCCTCGACGCCGTGGTCCTCGAACTTCCTGGCCAGATCGACGACGTCGTGGCCGGTCATTTTCGACCAGCCATTGACCGCCACCTTGCCGTCCTTGGCATCCAGGCCGACGATGATGTGTCCCGGGAAAGCGACGCAGGCATCGTAGAGGAAACCCGGCGTTTTCACCGCCGCGGTGCCGATGATGACGTAGGTGATGCCGTCGTCGAGGCAGCGCCCGATGGTGTCGAGGTCGCGGATGCCCCCGCCCAGCTGGACCGGAATCTCGTCGCCGACCTCCTTCAGGATGGCCTTGATCGCCGCCTCGTTCTTCGGCTTGCCGGCGATTGCGCCGTCGAGGTCGACCAGGTGCAGGCGGCGTGCGCCCTGGGCTATCCAGTGGCGCGCCATCGCCGCCGGGTCCTGGGAAAACACCGTGGCATCGTCCATGTCGCCCTGCTTCAGGCGGACGCAGTGGCCGTCCTTCAGGTCAATCGCGGGAATGAGGAGCATGGCTGTCGATCGGGTCTCGAGGGGAGATCGTACGGAAGGTCGAAGATATCTCAGGGGTTCCAGCGCATGAAGTTGGCGAGCAGTGCGAGCCCGTCACGCGCGCTTTTTTCCGGATGAAATTGCACGGCGAAGATATTATCGCGGGCGACCGCACTGGTAAAGGGGATGCCGTAATTCGTCGAACCCGCGATCGCCCCTGGAGAGGCCGGCTCGACGTAATAACTATGCACGAAATAGAAACGCGAGCCGTCCTCGATGCCGGTCCACAGCGGATGCGGCCCGGCCTGGAACACCCGGTTCCAGCCCATGTGCGGCACCTTGAGGCGGCTGCCGTCGGGGGCCAGCATCGCCGCGCGCGGAAAGCGCGGCACCCGCCCGGCCAGGATTCCGAGTCCCATGACGCCGCCCTCCTCGGCGTGACCGAAGAGCATCTGCAGACCGACGCAGATGCCGAGAAAGGGCTTCTCGGCGGCGGCCCGCACCACGGCATCGGCCAGGCCGCGCGCCGAGAGTTCGCGCATGCAGTCGGGCATCGCCCCCTGGCCCGGCACGACGACGCGGTCGGCGTGAGCGATATCCCCGGCGCTGGAAGTGACCAGCACGCGCTCGCCGGGCGCGACGTGCTCGATGGCTTTCGCCACCGAGCGCAGATTGCCCATGCCGTAATCGACGACCGCGACGCTCGCCATAGTCTCTACAGGCTGCCCTTGGTCGATGGTACGCGGCCGGCCGCCCGTGGGTCGGGCGCCACGGCCATGCGCAAGGCGCGACCGAAAGCCTTGAACACCGTCTCGGCCTGATGGTGGGCGTTGGCGCCGCGAAGATTGTCGATGTGCACGGTGATGGCGGCGTGATTGACCAGGCCCTGGAAAAACTCGCGCACCAGGTCCACGTCGAACTCGCCGATCATCGCCCGCGTAAACTCGACGTGGAAGACCAGCCCCGGCCGGCCGGAGAGATCCACCACCGCGCGCGACAGGGCTTCGTCCAGCGGCACGTAAGCGTGGCCGTAACGGGCGAGGCCCTGCTTGTCGCCGACGGCCTGGCTAAGCGCCTGCCCGAGCGTGATGCCGATGTCTTCGCTACTGTGGTGGGCGTCGATATGCAGATCGCCACGGGCTTCGACGTCGAGATCGATCATCCCGTGGCGGGCGACCTGGTCGAGCATGTGGTCCAGGAAACCGATGCCCGTGGACAGATGCGACTGGCCGGTGCCGTCGAGGTTGACTCGGACGGTCACCTGCGTTTCCAGGGTGTTGCGAGAGATTTCGGCTTGGCGCATTTCGACACCGTCAAAAACCCGCCGAAGCCCGTTGGCCGGCGGCGATCACTACACGCGGGCATGATACCATTTCGCGCATCCCCGCCTAGTACCCTATCGGCGCCGCTTCCTCGTCCGAATCCCGTCCGAATCCCGCCCGAATTGAACATGAGTAAATACTGGAGCACCGTCGTCCGCGACCTCACGCCCTACGTTCCCGGCGAGCAGCCCAAGCTCGCCAACCTGATCAAGCTCAACACCAACGAGAACCCCTACGGACCCTCGCCGCGGGTGCTCGAAGCCATCGAGCGTGAGACCGGCGACCTCCTGAGGCTCTATCCCGATCCCAACGCCCAGCGCCTGAAGGAGGCCATCGCGGCTCACCACCGCCTGAGCCCGCAGCAGGTGTTCGTCGGCAACGGTTCCGACGAAGTCCTGGCTCACGTCTTCCTCGCCCTGCTGAAGCACGAGCGGCCGGTGCTGTTTCCGGATGTCAGCTACAGTTTCTATCCCGTCTATTGCGCGCTGTACGGCATCGCCCAGCGCACCGTGCCGCTCACGGAATCCTTCGCGATCGCGGTCGATGACTACCTCGGTGCCGGCCAATGCGGCGGCATCATCTTCCCCAATCCCAACGCCCCCACCGGCTGCCTGCTGCCGCTGACCGAAATCGAGCGCCTGCTCCAAGCGAACAGGGAATCGGTGGTGGTGGTCGACGAGGCCTACGTCGACTTCGGCGGGCAGACCATACCCACGGCCATACCCCTGATCGACCGCCATCCGAATCTGCTGGTGGTCCAGACCCTGTCCAAGTCGCGCTCCCTGGCGGGTCTGCGCGTCGGCTTCGCGCTGGGCGACGCCCAACTGATCGAGGCGCTGGAGCGGGTGAAGAACAGCTTCAACTCCTACCCGCTCGACCGGCTGGCGATCGCCGGCGCCGTCGCCGCGTTCGAGGACCGGGAGCATTTCGAGCGCACCCGCCAGGCGGTGATCGACAGCCGCGAAACCCTGACGCGCTCGCTCGAACGCTTGGGCTTCCAGGTGTTGCCGTCAAAAGCGAATTTCGTCTTCGCCCGGCACCCGGCCATGGACGGCGGAGAACTGGCCCGATCGCTGCGGGACCGGGGCATCATCGTGCGTCACTTCAATCTACCGCGCATAGCCCAGTTCCTGCGCATCACCGTCGGCACCGACGGGCAGTGTCGGGCATTGACGGCTGCCTTG
>JAJZPJ010000312.1 GCA_021811225.1 Pseudomonadota bacterium | reverse complement strand
GTGCAGGAATTCGCTGCCGGTCAGCGCGATGGCGACATGCCCGCCCAGCAGGGCGATGCCGGCGGCCATGATCGGCAGCACGCCGAAGCGGCGAATCAGGTTGCCGGTGAAGAAGGAGGGCGCGAACATGCCCAGAACGTGCCACTGGATCACCGTCGCGGAGGCGCCCAGCGGCTGCCCGCAAATCTGCATCGCCAGCGGCGTCGCGGTCATCACCATGATCATCACGGCGTAGCCGACCGCCGAGCCGGCCAGGGCGGTGAGAAACACCGGCTGCCTGATGATTGCCGGCAGCGGCCGTGCCGGACCGTGGCTCTGCTCGACCGCGACGGCAGGCAGCGCAAGGCGCGTCACCAGCGCCAGGGCCACCGCGGTCAGGGCGAACAAGGCCAGGTAGGAGGCCATGAACGGCATCGGGCCGATGCCCTGCGTGATTCGGGCGACGTTCGGTCCGGCCAGCGCCGCCACCACGCCGCCCGCGATCACCCACGAGATCGCCCGGCTCTTGAAGCCGATGCTCGCCGCATCGGCAGCGGCAAATCGGTAGTACTGCGCAAAGGCCTGATAGCCCCCGACCAGCATGTTGGCGCAGACGAACAGCCAGAAACTGCCGAGCCAGATGGCGCCCGCCGCGCCCAGCCCGCCCAGGCAGCCGAGGACGCATCCCAGCGCGAATCCGGCCTTGCGGCCGTAGCGCTTCATCAGCATCGAGGCGGGAATCATGGCGGCGGCCGCGGCCACCATCATCATGGCGATCGGCAGCGTGGCCAGGCGCTTGTCGGCGGCGAGCGCCTCGCCCGCCAGGCCGGAGAGGGTCACCACCATGACCGATGCGGTTTGAAACAGCGCCTGCGCGCCGGCCAACAGCAGCACGTTGCGTTGCTCGCCGGCAGCCGCGTTCATGGCAGTGCCGGGGCCGCGGCCCGGTCCCGATGGGCGGCGGAACCGGGGTCGGTCAGGATGCGTCCGACCAGCGCGCCGAGGCGATACAGGCGCAGCTCGCCGCGAGCGAAGGCCCGCCATCCGGCATCGTCGTCCAGCGGCTGCGTCGCCACCATTGCCGTATCCTCCGGCCAATCGGTTTCCGGTTGCTCCCCGCCGTGGCGCTCCAGATAGTGAAGCCTGTCGTGTCCGTAGGCGATCAGGTGCTCGCCGTCCGACATCAGGAAATTGAACTTCCCGTGCGCGGCGACGAGTTCGCTGACCGTCGCGAAGCTCTGCAGCCAGGCGGCCGAGCCCGGCGACTGGACCGCCTCGAAGCGCTGCGCGATGTAGCCCAGCAGGTGGCAGAAGGCGTACTCGGAATCGGTCTGCCCGCCGGGCCGGCAGACCGGGTGCTCGCGCGCCAGCTCCAGCGCCACCACCTCGGGAACCAGGCCGTTGTGCGCGAAAGCCCACTGCTTGCCGCAGCACTCGCTCAGGAAGGGGTGGGTGTTGGTGAGCGTATTGACCGGCGGATAGTTGGCCTTGCGGACGTGGGCCAGGATCAGGCTCGCGCGCACCGTCGCACACAGCGCCTCGAAAAGGGCGCTGCCGGCGGCCGCCTCGGGCGCCTTGATCAGGCGGAACGACGCCCCCTCCCGATAGGCGATCCCCCAGCCGTCGGGATTGTCCGCGCTCTGTCCCCCGCGCAGGCGGAACGTGCGCATGGCCTGCGCCGGTATGAACGGGGCGCTGGCGCTGATGCCGAAGAGTTCGCACATCTTTCAGATCACCGCTGGAGGGCCTGTCGTTGTCGTGGCCCGGCCGCTCAAAACACCATCACCTTGTCGGCCCAGATCGTCCACTCGGTCAGTTGCTCCATGCTGCTGCGATGCGTTCCCTCGACCAGATCCTCGTCCGCGATGCCGCGCGCATCCATGCAGGTGCCGCACACGCCTATCTCGCCATTGCGCCGGATCACGGCGCCCAGCATGACGCCGATGTTGTAGTAGCCCTGGGGCACCTTTTGCCCGGATTTCGCGCAGGCCGCGGCGTCGCCGATCAGAAACACCTTGACCTCCGCCTCCTTGTTCGCCGCCGAACGGGCGAGCCGCAAGCCGTTATAGCTGCGTTCCGAGCCATACGGCCCGTCGTTGAGAATGAACAGCGCTTTCATCGGAATCTCCTGAGTGAGTCATTTCGGATAGGGGCGCGACAGGTTGTACTAGAATTCATAACGCACCTGGACGTAGAGGTTGTCGTCGTGCACTAGTTGCCCGAACTGCCCCCAGGGTTTGCCGCCAAAAATATTGACACCGACGGCGCCCCACACCCGGTCGGTGAAACTGTAGCGCAGTTCCGGGTTGATGAAGCGGTCGTCGTTGCTCGTGTCGTAGGAAGCGTAGAGAGAAACGCGCAGCGTCTGATGCCGGTAGAACTGCGTGGCGCGCAGGCCGACCGTGGGCTTCCAGCGCTTCTCCACCGGGAAGCCGGGCGGCAGCGAGGCCAGGTAGGCGCCGTAGTCCTGCATGCGCTCCTCGTAGTACTGAAGGTTGAGCGTGAAATCCTCCCAAGGCTGGAGTTGATAGGCAA
>JAJZPJ010000311.1 GCA_021811225.1 Pseudomonadota bacterium | reverse complement strand
TCAATAGCAGGTGAATGCGCTCGCGTTCCAGTTGGTGGTAGTAGTCCAGACGGCCGGCGTCGATCATGGCGATATAGCTTTCGCCGTTCTTGGTGATGATCTTCTCGGCGCCGCCTTTGACCTCTTCAGCCAGTTCGGAGAAGTTCGCTCGTGCCTGCGAGAGGGGAATGACGTCGCTGGCGGAAATACCCATGATGGCCTCCTGTGCCGCGCAATGTGCGCATTATTTTGTACATAATACGCTTCGGCGCGCGGAGACGACAGGGCAATCAGGCTGCAGGCTTGACCATGCCGACCCCGGCACGTCCCGATGCGGCCGGGGAGTTGCGGGCCGACCGCGCCGTCAGGCCCTGCTTCGCCTGCTCCAATAGAACGGGCGCCGCTTATGATGCGCGACTGCGGTGACGATTACCTCGTCGCCCTCAAGGGCATAGATCATTCGAGGTCGGCCAGTGCCCTGCGAAACACCTCCTCGGCCGGAATGGCCTCGACCTGACCTGAGCGATAAGCAGCCAAACGACGCTTGGCCTCTTCGAGCCAGAGTTTTTCCACTTCTCCCTCGCTCGGTTCGTCCAGGCTGGTCAATAACTGCTCGGCCAGTTCCGCGCGATCAGACAACCCCAGATCACGGGCGAGGGGTAGGATTTCATTCAAAGTGATGGCCATGATCAATCCTCTCAAACTGACATGAGTATATCGAACTTGATCTGAATTGGCGCCGATGCCGCTGTGGCCGAGGACACGAACGCCGCTGCGCCAGGGCGCAGACCGTGACGGTTCCTGAGAAAAAATGTCAGCGGGCGCGAGCGTGGCCGTGCAGTTCGGGCAGGAACACCGCGAGCAGGCCGATCAGCGGCAGGAAGGAGCAGAACTGGTAGATGGCGACGATGCCCCACAGGTCGGCGAACTGGCCGAGCAGCGCCGCGCCGATGCCGCCCAGGCCGAAGGCCAGGCCGAAGAACAGCCCGGAGACCGTGCCGACCTTGCCGGGGATCAGTTCCTGCGCATAGACGATCATCGCCGGAAAGGCGGAAGCCAGCATGAAGCCGATGATCATGGTCAGGACGGCGGAGAGCTGCAGGCCGACGTAGGGCAGGGCCAGCGTGAAGGGCGCGATGCCCAGGATCGACACCCAGATCACCTGCCGGCGCCCGATGCGGTCTCCGATCGGGCCGCCCAGCAGCGTCCCGAGCGCCACCGCGCCCAGGAAGTAGAACAGGTGATATTGCGCGGTCTGGGTGCCGACGCCGAAGCGGTGAATCAGATAGAAGATCAGGTAGCTGTTGATGCTCGCCAGGTAGAAGAACTTCGAGAACATCAGCGCCACCAGCACCAGCAGCGTCTGTATCACCCGGCGGCGCGGCAGCGGCAGGGCAACGGGGCCGGCCGCCTTTTTCGGCAGCCGGTGCTGGTGCCGGTACCAGCGTCCGACCCCGGTGAGGATGATCATCGCCAGCAAGGCCGCCAGCGAGACCCAGGCCACGCTCTTCTGGCCGTGCGGGAAGATCAGCCACGCGGCGAGCAGCGGTCCCGCCGCGGCGCCGGTGTTGCCGCCCACCTGGAATATGGACTGCGCCAGCCCGTGCCTGCCCCCCGAGGCCATGCGCGCCACGCGCGAGGACTCCGGATGGAAGATGGAAGAACCGGTGCCGACCAGCGAGGCGGCGAGCAGGACCACGGGGAAGCTCGACGCCACCGACAGCAAGAGCAGGCCCGAGAAGGTGCAGCCCATGCCCAGCGCCAGGGAAAAGGGTTGCGGATGCCGGTCGGTGTAAGCGCCGACGATCGGCTGCAGCAGCGATGCGGTCATCTGGTAGGTCAGGGTGATCAGGCCGATCTGCGCGAAACTGAGCTGGAACTCCGTCTTGAACAGCGGATAGATGGCGAGCAGCAGCGACTGCATCATGTCGTTGAGAAAATGCGAGAAGCTGATGGCGCCCAGCACCTTGAAAACGGTGTCGCCCGCCGGGCCGGGAATTGCGGCTGTTGCCGATGCGGCTTTCATCGAGAGCTTCTTTCGGAAATTTTCGGGGGATTACGAACTGCAGGAGAGCATCGAGCAGCCGGCGCGGTTCCTGGCCCAGTCCGGCCGGCGCTGGGCGAAGCGCTCGCGGCCGGGCTGGTCGTCGTAGGGGCGGCGCAGGACGTCGAGCAGTTCGCGGACGCCGGCATCGTCGCCCTGTTCGGCGCGATCGATGGCCTGCTGCGCCAGATAATTGCGCAGCACGTAGCGCGGGTTGGCGGCGCGCATCCGTTCCCGCCGTTGTTCCGGCGTCAGGCGATCGCGGCGCAGCCGCGCCGCATAGTCGGCGAGCCAGGCGCTGAACGCCGGTTCGGCCTGGCGCCGCTTTCCCTCGTCGTAGAAGGCGTCGGCGAGCGGCGCCAGCGTCGGCTGGTGGGGATCGATTCCCGACAGGGCGCGGAAGAACAGGGTCATGTCGACCTCGGCCGATTGCAGCAGGGCGTGGAGCGCCTGCATGCGTTCCGCGTCCTCGTCCAGGCACTCGCCCAGGCCGA
>JAJZPJ010000310.1 GCA_021811225.1 Pseudomonadota bacterium | reverse complement strand
CCGGTCGCGGGCGTCGGGATCGAAGGACAGACCCGGCAGCGCGCGCGCTCTCGCCCGGTCGAAGAGCTGTCCCAGTTCCTCCTCGGTGAGGCTCTTCAGCACATAGACCGAGGCGCGCGAGAGCAGCGCCGAGTTCACCTCGAAGGAAGGGTTCTCGGTGGTGGCGCCGACGAAGGTCAGCAGGCCCTGCTCGACGTAGGGCAGGAAGGCGTCCTGCTGCGCCTTGTTGAAGCGATGCACTTCATCTACGAACAGCAGGGTGCGGCGGCCCGACTGGGCCAGCGTCAGCTGCGCCCGGGCGACCGCCTCGCGGATGTCCTTGACCCCGGAGAAGACCGCCGACAGGGCGATGAACTCGGCGTCGAAGGCGTCCGCCATCAGCCGCGCCAGCGTCGTCTTGCCCACGCCCGGCGGCCCCCAGAGGATCATCGAGTGCGGCTGGTGCGATTCGAAGGCCAGGCGCAGCGGCTTGCCCGGCCCGAGCAGGTGGCCCTGCCCGATCACCTCGTTCAGGGTCTTCGGCCGCAATAGCTCCGCCAGCGGCGCGTGCGGCGAGGCTTCCGCCGCGGCGAGCAGATCACTCACCGACGACGTCCGCCCCCTTGGGCGGCACGAAGCGGAACAGGCCGGGACTGAACTTCGGGTTGCGTTCGAACCGGCTGAAATGCAGCAGCGTGGTCTGACCGAAGCTGTCCTTCACCTCCATCATCTGCGGCAGGTCGTCCTTGAAGCCCAGACGCACCGACTCGAAGCTGCCCTGCTTGGCCTTGGGCGTCGCCTCGACCCATTCCAGGCCGTCCTGGCTGCCGGCTTCCTTGAGCACGAAATTCTTTTCCATGACGTCGTTGCCGGCGAGCAGCGCCGCCGGGCTCTCGCCCAGCGCCTGGCCGAGCTTCTTGACCGTGACCTGGTTCAGGTCCTGGTCGTAGATCCAGAGCTTGTCGCCGTCGCCGACGATCAACTGGGCGTAAGGCTTCTGGTAAGTCCAGCGGAACTTGCCGGGCCGCTGGAACTGAAAACTGCCGGCCGAGAGCTGCGGTTTGCGCCCCGAGCGGCTCTCCACCGTCTGCGCGAAGTCGGCGCTGGCGCTCTTGGTGTCGGCGACGAAGGCCTTGAGCTGGGCGATGCCCGAGGCGAACGCGGGGACGGCCAGCAGTTGGCCGCAGCACAGGGCGTATACCGCGTTCCGACGAAAAAGCTTGTTCATGTCACTCCATTCCAATCCGAAAATCGGTCCCTCTCGGGACGTAGGTCGGCCTTCAGGCCGACACCGGAACACCTTGGGAGATCTCGGCCCGAAGGCCGACCCACCGTTCATTCCTTGCGTTCCGGCACCAGCACCTCGCGGCTGCCGGCGCCGTTCATGGCCGAGACCAGGCCGGCGCGCTCCATCTGTTCGATCAGACGGGCGGCGCGATTGTAGCCGATGCGCAGATGGCGCTGGACCAGCGAAATAGAAGGCCGGCGGGTCTTCAGCACCACCTCGACGGCCTGGTCGTACATCAGGTCGTCCTCGGGCGCGCCGGCCGCTTCGACCTCGGCGCCGCCCTCGCCCGCGGGCGCATCGAGGATGCCCTCGACGTAATCGGGCGTAGCCACCTTCTTCAGGTGATCGACGACGCGATGCACCTCGTCGTCGGAGACGAAGGCGCCGTGGACCCTGACCGGAAGACCGGTGCCGGGGGCGAGGAAGAGCATGTCGCCTTGCCCCAGCAGCGCTTCGGCGCCCATCTGGTCGAGGATGGTGCGCGAATCGATCTTCGAGGACACCTGGAAGGAGATGCGCGTCGGGATGTTGGCCTTGATCAGGCCAGTGATGACGTCGACCGAGGGCCGCTGCGTCGCCAGGATCAGGTGGATGCCCGAGGCGCGCGCCTTCTGCGCCAGGCGGGCGATCAGCTCCTCGACCTTCTTGCCGACCACCATCATCAGGTCGGCCAGCTCGTCGATGATCACCACCAGATGCGGCATCGTCGCCAGCGGCTCGGGCGACTCCGGGGTCAGCGAGAAGGGGTTGACAATATGCGCCCCTGCCTTTTCGGCCTCGTGGATCTTGCCGTTGTAGCCGGATAGGTTGCGCACCCCCAGCGCCGAGAGCAGCTTGTAGCGCCGCTCCATCTCGCCCACGCACCAGTGCAGCGCGTTCGCGGCTTTAGTCATGTCGGTCACCACCGGCGCCAGCAGGTGCGGGATGCCTTCATACACCGACAGCTCGAGCATCTTCGGGTCGACCATGATCAGGCGCACGTCCTTGGGCTCGGACTTGTAGACCAGGGACAGGATCATGGCGTTGATGCCCACCGACTTGCCCGAGCCGGTGGTGCCGGCCACCAGCAGATGCGGCATCCTGGCCAGATCGACCACCACCGGCAAGCCGGAAATGTCCTTGCCCAGCGCGATGGCCAGCGGCGCGTGCAGATCGTGGTAGGCCTTGGAACCGATGATCTCCGACAATCGCACCGTCTGGCGCTTGGCGTTGGGCAGTTCCAGCGCCATGCACGCCTTGCCCGGCACCGTCTC
>JAJZPJ010000059.1 GCA_021811225.1 Pseudomonadota bacterium | reverse complement strand
GCGCAGGCGCTCGAACTGGCGGAAAAAATCAAGGTTCTGGCGGTGGACAAGACCGGCACCCTGACGCAAGGCGAGCCGGTGGTCACCGACCTCGTGGCGCAGAACGGAGCCGGCGACGTTGCCCTGCTGCAGACCGCGGCGAGCCTGGAGCAAGGCGCCTCCCATCCGCTGGCCGCCGCCATCCTGGCGCGGGCGGCCGAAGCCGGCCTGCCGCTGTCGCAGCCCGCGAAGCTCACCGCGGTACCGGGACGCGGTCTGCGCGGCGAACTCGACGGCGAGCCCTGCCTGTTAGGCTCCCCGGCCTTCCTGCGCGAGACGGGCGTGGTCCTCGACGAGGCGGCATTGCAGCGCTTGCAGCACTCGGGCAAGAGCATCGTCGCCGTCGCCCGGGGCGGACGAGCCCTGGGCTTCATGGCCGTGGCCGATCCGCTGCGCCCCAGTTCGCGCCGGGCGGTGGCGCGCCTCGCGCAACTGGGCGTGGCGGTGGTGATGCTCACCGGCGACAACGCCGGGACCGCGGCGGCCGTCGCGCATGAAGCGGGGATTTCCCGCCTCACCGCCGAGATCCTGCCCAACGACAAGGCCGGCGCGGTGCTCGCGCTGAAGGCGGAGGGAATCGTCGGCATGGCCGGCGACGGCATCAACGACGCGCCGGCGCTGGCCGCGGCCGACGTCGGTTTCAGCATGGGCGCCGGTTCCGACGTGGCGCTGGAGACGGCCGGCGTCACCCTGATGAAGAACGACCTGAACAGCGTCGCCGACGCCATCGACCTGTCGCGCGCGACGCTCTCCAAGATCCGGCAGAACCTGTTCTTCGCCTTCATCTACAATGTGCTGGGCATACCGTTGGCCGCCTTCGGATTCCTCAATCCGGTGATCGCCGGCACGGCCATGGCCCTGAGCTCGGTCTCAGTGGTGAGCAATTCTTTGTTGTTGCGGCGCTGGAAGCCGCGCGCATGATCGAGGAGACGGATATGGCAACGACGGTGGTGACGGTGGTGAAGGTCGGCGGCATGAGCTGCCAGGGCTGCGTCAAGAGCGTGACCCAGGTGCTGCAGGATCTGCCGGGAGTGGCGACAGCCGAGGTGTCGCTGGAGAAGGGCGAGGCCAGCGTCGCCCACGACGAATCCAAGGTGGGCCGCGAGGCCATGGTGCGGGCGATCGAGGACGCCGGCTTCGAGGCTTCCTGAGCCTCACCGGTCAGAGCGCCTCGGGGCGCGCGGCAAAGCCGCTATAATCCGCGCTTTCGCAAACCCGGAGGAAACCACATGGGGCTTGACCGCGTACAAGCCGGCAAGGATCTGCCGAACGACTTCAACGTCGTGATCGAAATCCCGATGCGCTCGGACCCGATCAAGTACGAGGTGGACAAGGATTCCGGCGCCATCTTCGTCGACCGCTTCATGTCCACCGCCATGCATTACCCCTGCAACTACGGCTACATTCCGCACACCATCGCCGACGACGGCGACCCGGTAGATGTCCTGGTGATGGCGCAGTTTCCGCTGCCGCCCGGCGTGGTGGTGCGCTGCCGGCCGATCGGCATGCTGGCGATGGAGGACGAGGCCGGCGAGGACGCCAAGGTGCTCGCGGTGCCGGTAGACAAGCTGACCCAGATGTACCGCAGCGTCCAGGCGCCGCGCGACCTGCCGCAGATCCTGCTCGACCAGATCGCGCACTTCTTCGAGCACTACAAGGATCTCGAACCCGGCAAGTTCGTCAAGGTCAAGGGCTGGGTCGGCGCCGAGGAAGCCAAGAAGGAAATCATGACCGGCGTCGACTGCTATCGCGCGGCCAAGGAAAAACCGGCGTTTTAGCGCCCTGTCCGCAGGACAATTACGGGCGCTTATGCCTGCGAAGCGGCGCCAGTGGCACTGCCTCGGAACCTGTCGTCGGGGAAGCCTTGCCCGGCGACAATGACGCGAGGCGGTGCTTATGCGGTGCCTGGCAAATGATGGCGTTGTAGGTCGGGCTTTCGATGGAGACACCCGAACGGGTGCCGCCCGACGTGGTGCGAAGGATTGCACGCACCCGCGGCTCTGCCGCTTTCAGTGCAGCCAACCCATCATCCCGGGGACCACGGTCGCCGCGGAGTTCAGGGCGCAGCCCGCCAGCGCCGCCAACGCGAGGATGGCCGCTCCGCGCCTGAAGGGGATATTGACTCGCGCTTCCATGATGCGCTGCTCCTTTGCGAAATTGACAAGGGGATAGGATAGACGCATATACCGGGAATGGTTACCGCTGCGCGTTTGTCCTGCTGGGCCGGGCTTGCTCCACACAATTTGAAATAATTTTCCGTTCATGAGCCGGCGCCGATGTGCCAAACTGCCGGCAGTTCCTTGCCGCGACAGGGAACCGTCGGGTATCGGGGAAAGGAGGAGATCATGAAGACGAGCCTGATCGTGCTGCTGCTATTGGCGGCCGGCGCGGGCAATGCCTGGGCGGACCGGGACCGCGGACATTTCGACGCGCATTTCGGGGTGATGATTGGTCCCGCGATCGGTCCCTATTTCGGTCCCTATTGGCAGCCGTGGTACGCGCCCATGCCCCCTTACGCTTATTACCCGCCCGCCTATCCGCCGGTGCTGGTCGTTCCCTCCGCGCCGCCGGTTTATATCCAGCAGCAAGCGCCCGCCGCTTCGGCGCCGGGCGATTACTATTGGTATTACTGTGCCGCGGCGAAGGGCTACTATCCTTACGTCAAGGAGTGCCCCGGCGGCTGGCAAAAAGTGTCGCCGCAGCCGCAGCCCTAAACGAGGAGTCGCATTCATGAAAGCCATTTCTCTCACCGCCGCGGCCAGCCTGCTGCTGCTCGCCGGATGCGCCTCGGTGCCGACCGGCCCCAGCGTGATGGCGCTGCCCGGGACCGGCAAGAGCTTCGAGCAGTTCCGCAACGACGATGCGGCATGCCGTCAGTACGCCCAGTATCAGGCAGGCGGCGCCGGTCAGGCCGCGGCCGATGCCGGCTTGAGCAGCGCCGCCGTCGGCACCGTGGTGGGCGCGGTTGCCGGCGCCGCCATCGGCGGCCACGAAGGCGCCGGCGCGGGTGCCGGTACCGGCTTGCTGGTCGGCAGCATGGCCGGCGCGGGCGCCGCGCAGGACTCCGCCGACTGGAGCCAGCGGAATTACGACCACGCCTACCTCCAGTGCATGTACGCGAAGGGCAACCAGGTGCCGGTCTCGGGCGCCATGACGGGCAGCCGGCGCCAGGCGCCGGCCGGGTCTTACTATCCGCCCCCGCCGCCGCCCGGGTACGCGCCGCCGCCGCGCTAGCGGCGACGCGACGGGCTTTCGCGCCAGGCCCTTGGCCGCGGCGGAGACGATGCCGGGATGCTCCTGCACGTTGAAACGCGACCGTCCCTTACCGGCGATCCCGGTTGTTTGACCTGAGACTATGAATCGGATGAAACACCCCAGGCTCTGGCTCGCGCTCGCCGTTCTGATCGCCGCTGCCGCCGCGTTTTTCTTCACCCGGCCCGCGGCGCAGTCGCCGCCGGGCGGGCGCCGGCCGATGCCGGTGATGGCGGCCGCCGCCCGGCGCGGCGACATCGGCGTGACCATCGACGGACTGGGGACGGTCACGGCCTGGAATACCGTCACGGTCAAGCCCCGGGTGGCTGGGCAACTGGTGAGCGTCGTGGCCCACGAGGGGCAGCTGGTGAAGGCCGGCGAAGTGCTGGCGGAAATCGATCCGCGGCCCTTCCAGGTGCTGCTCGATCAGGCCGATGGCCAGCTGCTGCGCGATCAGGCGCTCTACGACAATGCCAAGCGGGACCTGGCCCGCTATCGCGGCCTGCTGGCGGAGGATTCGATCGCCAGCCAGCAGGTCGATGCCCAGGCGGCATTGGTGCGCCAGATGCTGGGCACGGTGGCGATGGATCGCGCGCAGGTGGCCAACGCCAGGCTGCAGCTCAGCTTCACCCGGATCACCGCGCCGATCTCGGGGCGCATCGGCCTGCGCCTGGTCGACCCGGGCAACGCGGTGTCGACCGCCGATCCCACCGGCATCTTCGTCATCACCCAGACGCAGCCGATCGCGGTCGTCTTCGCCATTCCCGCCGGCGACCTGCCCGCCGTATTGCAACGTCTGCGCACGGGTGCGACCCTGCCGGTGGAAGCCTACGATCGCGAAGATACGAAGGCCCTGGCGACGGGCGACCTGAGCACGGTGGATAACCAGATCGACGTGGCGACCGGCACGGTGAAGCTCAAGGCGAAGTTCGCCAATCCCGGCAACCGCCTGTTCCCGAACCAGTTCGTCAATGCCCGGCTGCTGGTCGAGACGCTGCACGGAGCGACGCTGGTGCCGACGGCGGCGATCCAGCGCGGCACGCCGGGCACCTTCGTCTATGTGGTCAATCGGGACCAGACGGTGAGCGTGCGCGCGGTCGCACTGGGACCCAGCGCGAACGCCGTCGTCGCGGTGGAGAAGGGGCTGGCGCCCGGCGAGCGGGTGGTGACCGACGGCGCCGACAAGCTGCGCCAGGGCGAGAAGGTCGAAGTGGTGAGCGCCGCGGCGCGCGAAGACCTGCTGCAGGGCCCGCCGCAGGCTAAGAACGGCAAGGGAAGCCGGCCGGGAGCGGCACACGGGAAGGGCGCGTGAGCCCTTCCCGCCCGTTCATCCTCAGGCCGGTCGCGACCTCGCTGCTGATGGTCGCCGTGCTGCTGGCGGGGCTGGTGGCCTATCGGGTGCTGGCGGTCTCGGCGCTGCCCGAGGTCGATTACCCGACCATCCAGGTGACCACCCTGTATCCGGGCGCCAGCCCCGACGTCATGACCTCGTCGGTCACCGCGCCGCTGGAGCGCCAGTTCGGCCAGATGCCGGGCCTGAACCAGATGTCGTCTTCCAGCTCCGGCGGCGCCTCGGTGATCACGCTGCAATTCAGCCTCGCCCTGAGCCTCGACGTCGCGGAGCAGGAGGTGCAGGCGGCGATCAACGCCGCCACCACCTTCCTGCCGGCGGATCTGCCGATGCCGCCGATCTACAGCAAGGTGAACCCGGCCGATGCGCCGATCATGACCCTGGCGGTCACCTCGGAGACGCTGCCGCTGCCCAAGGTCGAGGACCTGATCGACACCCGCCTGGCCCAGAAGCTGTCGCAGCTGCCGGGCGTGGGCCTGGTCAGCATCGGCGGCGGCCAGCGGCCGGCGGTGCGCATCCAGGTCAACCCCAGGGCGCTGGCCGCCGCCGGGCTCAATATCGACGACGTGCGCAGCGCGATCGGCAACGCCAACGTCAACATGGCCAAGGGCAGCTTCGACGGACCGGCGCGGGCTTCGACCATCGACGCCAACGACCAGCTGAAGTCGGCGCAAGCTTACCGCAGCCTGATTCTCGCCTGGAAGAACGGCGCGGCGATCCGCATCGGCGACATCGCCGAGGTCGTCGACGGCGCCGAGAACGATCACCTGGCGGCGTGGGCGGGCCTGGCGGGTTCGGCCGGAGCCAAGCCGCGGCAGATGCCGGCGATCATCCTCAACATCCAGCGCCAGCCCGGCGCCAACGTCATCGAGACGGTGGACCGCATCAAGGCGCTGCTGCCCCAGCTGCAGGCGGCGCTGCCCGGCTCGGTGGCGGTCAGGCAGCTGACCGACCGCACCACCACCATCCGCGCCTCGATCGCGGACGTCAAGTTCGAACTGCTGTTGTCCGTCGCGCTGGTGGTGATGGTGATCTTCCTGTTCCTGCGCAACGTCGCGGCGACGCTCATTCCCAGCGTCGCCGTGCCGCTGTCCCTGATCGGCACCTTCGGCGTGATGTACCTGGCGGGCTTCTCGATCAACAACCTGACCCTGATGGCGATGACCATCGCCACCGGTTTCGTCGTCGATGACGCCATCGTCATGATCGAGAACATCTCCCGCTACGTCGAGGCGGGAGAGCCGCCGCTGGCGGCGGCCCTGAAGGGCGCGGAGCAGATCGGCTTCACCATCATCTCCCTGACCGTCTCGCTGATCGCGGTGCTGATCCCGCTGCTGTTCATGGGCGACGTGGTCGGCCGGCTGTTCCGCGAATTCGCGGTGACCCTGGCCGTGGCCATCCTGATCTCGGCGGCGGTGTCGCTGACGCTGACGCCGATGATGTGCGCCCGGCTGCTGCGGCACCGGCCGCAAGCCGGGCAGAGCCGGTTCTTCAAGGCGAGCGGCGCCTTCTTCGACCGGGTGATTTCGCGCTACGGCGTCTTGTTGAACTGGGTGCTCGACCGCCAGCGCGCCACGCTCTATGTCGCCGCAGCGACCCTGGCGCTCACCGTCCTGCTCTACGTCTTCATTGCCAAGGGCTTCTTCCCGGTTCAGGACACCGGCGCGATCCAGGGCATCACCGAGGCGCCGCAGACGATCTCCTTCGCCGCGATGGCGGCACGCCAGCAGGCGCTCGCCGATGCGGTGCTGGCCGATCCGGCGGTGGCGAGCCTGTCCTCCTTCATCGGCGTCGATGGCGCCAACACCACCCTGAACAGCGGCCGCATGCTGATCAACCTGAAGCCCAGGAATCAGCGCGGCATCGACGCGGTCGCCGTCATCCGCCGCCTGCAATCCAGCCTGGCGAGGATCCACGGCATCACGATGTACATGCAGCCGGTGCAGGATCTGACCATCGAGGACCGGGTGAGCCGCAGCCAGTATCAGTACAGCGTCGAGGACGCCGATCCGGACGAGCTGGCGCTATGGACGGACCGGCTGGTCGCCCGGCTGCGGCAGCTGCCGCAACTGGCCGACGTCGCCAGCGACGTGCAGAACGGGGGCCTTCAGGCCTACGTCGATATCGACCGCGCCAGCGCCGCGCGCCTGGGGATCACCCCGGCGGCGATCGACAATGCGCTCTACGACGCCTTCGGCCAGCGCCTGATCTCGACCATCTTCACCCAGTCGAACCTGTACCGGGTGGTGCTCGAAGTCGATCCCGGGCTGCAGCGGGGGCTGTCGGCCTTCAACGGCATCTATCTGGTGTCGACCGCGAACGGGGTGAGCGCGCAGGTGCCGCTCTCGGCGGTCGCGCATGTCTCGGAGAAGCCCACCGCGCTGGTCATCAACCACATCGGCCAGTTCCCCGCGGCGACCATCTCGTTCAACCTGGCGCCCGGCGCCTCGCTCGGCGATGCGGTCAGCGCCATCCGCGCCGCCACCCGGCAAATGGGTCTGCCCGCCAGCGTCGAGACCGGCTTCCAGGGCGCGGCGCTGGCTTTCCAGGGCTCGCTCGACAACACCCTGCTCCTGATCCTCGCCGCCATCGTCACCATGTACATCGTGCTCGGCGTGCTCTACGAGAGCTACATCCATCCGGTGACCATCCTGTCGACGCTGCCCTCGGCCGGCGTCGGCGCGCTGCTGGCCCTGATGATCTCGCGCACCGACCTGGGCATCATCGGCATCATCGGCATCGTGCTCTTGATCGGCATCGTCAAGAAGAACGCCATCATGATGATCGACTTCGCCCTGGTGGCCGAGCGCGAGCAGGGCAAGGCGCCGCGCGAGGCCATTTTTGAGGCCTGCCTGCTGCGCTTCCGCCCGATCCTGATGACCACCCTGTCGGCGCTCCTGGGCGCGCTGCCGCTGATGCTGGGCACCGGCGTCGGCGCCGAACTGCGCCAGCCGCTGGGCATCACCATGGTCGGCGGGCTGCTGGTGAGCCAGGTGCTGACCCTGTTTACCACCCCGGTGATCTATCTCGCCTTCGATCGGCTGGACCGCCGCTTTCGCGCCTGGCGCAAGCCGGCCGCGGCATAGCCCGGCGCACCGCTCGACATGAGCCTCCCGGGCATCTTCATCAACCGGCCGGTCGCGACCACGCTGCTGACGCTGGGGATCGCCCTGGCGGGGCTGGTGTGTTTCAAGCTGCTGCCGGTGGCGCCCCTGCCCCAGGTCGATTTTCCGACCATCTCGGTCGAGGCGTCCCTGCCCGGCGCCAGCCCCGAGACCATGGCCGCGACGGTGGCGGCGCCGCTCGAACGCTCGCTCGGGATCATCGCCGGCGTCACCGAGATCACCTCGACCAGCACGCTCGGGCAGACGCGGATCATCCTGCAGTTCGATCTCAAGCGCGACATCGACGGCGCCGCGCGCGACGTCCAGGCGGCCCTGAACGCGGCGCGCAGCCTGCTGCCCACCGGCATGGCCGGCAACCCGAGCTACCACAAGGTGAATCCGGCCAACGCGCCGATCATGATCCTGTCGCTCACCTCGGACTCGCTCACGCGCGGGCAGATGTACGATGCGGCATCGACCATCCTGGCCCAGAAGATCTCCCAGGTGGAGGGGGTCGGACAGGTGACGGTGGGCGGCAGCTCGCTGCCGGCGGTGCGCGTGGAACTCTCGCCGCCCGCCCTGAACCAGCTCGGCATCGGCGTCGAGGACGTGCGCGCGGCGATCAATGCGGCCAACGCCGACCGGCCCAAGGGTGCGGTCGAGAATGCTGACCGGCACTGGCAGATCCTGGCCAACGATCAGGCCCGGCACGCCGCCGACTACCTGCCGGTGATCGTGTCCTACCGCAACGGCGCCGCGGTGCGTCTCTCCGACCTCGCCTCGGTCCAGGACTCGGTCCAGGATCTGCGCAACGAGGGCCTGGCCAACGGCAAGCCCGCCGTCCTGGTGATCATCCGGGGACAGCCGGGCGCCAACATCATCGCGACGGTGGGCCGGATCAGGGCGCTCCTGCCGCAGCTGTCCGCCTCCATTCCCCGCGCCATCGACCTGTCCGTGGTGATCGACCGCACCCCGACCATCAGCGCCTCGCTGCGCGAAGCCGAGCGCATGCTGATGCTCTCGACGGTCTTGGTGGTGCTGGTGGTCTTCGCCTTCCTGCGCAGCGGCCGCGCCGCGCTGATCCCGGTGGTCGCGGTGCCGGTGTCCCTGCTCGGCACCTTCGCGGTGATGGCTCTGGCGGGCTTCAGTCTGAACAATCTGTCGCTGATGGCGCTGACCATCGCCACCGGCTTCGTGGTCGACGACGCGGTGGTGGTGCTGGAGAACGTCTCCCGCCACATCGAGGGCGGCATGGCGCCGTTCCAGGCGGCTCTGCGCGGCTCGCGCGAGGTGAGCTTCACCGTGCTGGCGATGAGCCTGTCCCTGATCGCCGTGTTCATCCCGATCCTGCTGATGGGCGGCATCATCGGCCGGCTGTTCCGCGAGTTCGCCGCCACGCTCTCGGCGGCCATCCTGGTGTCCCTGGTGCTGTCCCTGACCACCACGCCGATGATGTGCGCGCGGCTGCTGCGGCAGCCGCCGGCCGGCGAGCACGGGCGCTTCTTCCGCGCCGCCGAGCGCGCCTTCGCGGCGCTGCAGGCGGGCTACCGGAAGAGCCTCGACTGGGCGCTGGCGCACGGGGGCATCATGATGCTGGTGCTCGCCGCCACGGTGGGCCTGAACCTCTACCTCTACACCGTCGTGCCCAAGGGCTTCTTTCCGCAGCAGGACACCGGCCTCCTGATCGGCGGCATCCAGGCCGACCAGAGCATTTCCTTCCAGGCGATGCGCGCCAAGCTGGCCGATTTCGTCACCATCGTCAGCCACGATCCGGCGGTGGCGAGCGCGGTCGGCTTCACCGGCGGCGGCCAGCGCAACTCGGGCTTCATGTTCGTCTCCCTGAAGCCGCTCGCCCAGCGCAAGATCTCCGCCGACCGGGTGATCGCCAGGCTGCGCGGCAAGCTCGCGCGCGAGCCCGGCGCCCGATTGTTCCTGCAGCCGGCGCAGGACATCCGCGTCGGCGGCCGCGCCAGCAACGCCGAGTACCAGTACACCCTGCAGGCCGACGACATCGACGCGCTGCGCACCTGGGAGCCGAAGATCCGCGAGGCGCTGAGCCGCCTGCCCCAGCTCGCCGACGTGAACAGCGACCAGCAGGACAGCGGCCGGCAGACCTCGCTGATCATCGATCACGATGCCGCCGCAAGGCTCGGCGTCACCCAGCGGCTGATCGATACGACGCTGAACGACCTGTTCGGCCAGCGCCTGGTGTCTACGATCTACGAGCCGCTCAATCAGTACCGGGTGGTGATGGAAGCGGCGCCGCAATACTGGCAGAGCCCGCAGATGCTGAAGGACGTCTATGTCGTCGCCCCCGGCAACGTGGAGGTGCCGCTCTCGGCTTTCTCCCACTTCGGGCCGAGCCGGACGCCGCTCGCGGTCAATCACCAGGGCCTGTTCGTGGCCTCGACGATTTCCTTCAACCTGCCGCCGGGCGTGTCGCTGTCAGCCGCGACCCGGGCGATCGACGACGCCATGGACAGGATAGGCGTGCCGATTTCCGTGCGCGGCAGCTTCCAGGGGACGGCCAAGGTGTTCCAGGCCTCGCTCGCCACCCAGCCGGTGCTGATTTTGACCGCCTTGATCGCCGTGTATATCGTGCTCGGCATGCTCTACGAGAGCCTGATCCATCCGCTCACCATCCTGTCGACCCTGCCCTCGGCCGGCGTCGGCGCGCTGCTGGCGCTGCTCGCCTGCCACACCGAGTTCTCGATCATCGCCCTGATCGGCGTGATCCTGCTGATCGGCATCGTCAAGAAGAACGCCATCATGATGATCGACTTCGCCCTCGACGCCGAGCGGCGCCTGGGCCTCGCGCCGCGCGACGCCATCTACCAGGCCTGCCTGCTGCGCTTCCGCCCGATCATGATGACCACCCTGGCGGCGCTGTTCGGCGCGCTGCCGATGGCCGTCGGCTTCGGCGACGGCGCCGAGCTGCGCCGGCCGCTGGGCATCGCCATCGTCGGCGGCCTGATCTTCTCCCAGCTCCTGACGCTCTACACCACGCCGGTGGTCTATCTCTATCTCGACCGCTTCCGGCTGTGGGTCCGGCGCCCCCGGGGGCCGCAAAAGCTCGCCCCCGACCATGATTGAGCCGAGATCCGCCATGACCAATCCCCGCGCCTTCCTGATGCTCGCCCTCGCCGTCCTGTCCGGCTGCGCGGCGGGACCGGACTACCGTCGCCCCGCGGTGGCCACCCCCGCCGCCTACAAGGAGGCGCGGGGCTGGAAGCGGGCGCAGCCGCAGGACCAAGCCCCCCGCGGCGAGTGGTGGCAGGTCTATGGCGATGCCCAACTCGATGCGCTGGTGCCGCAGGTGGCGGTGTCGAACCAGAACGTCATCGCCGCCGCGGCGCAGGTCAGGCAGGCGCAGGCGCTGCTGGGCTCGGCCCGCGCCGCCTACTTTCCGACGCTCTCGGCCGGCCTGTCGGCCGGTCGCGGGCGCGCTGTCACGCAGGCCAACGCCGTCAGCGACAGCAACCGCCTGTCCCTGAGCGCCGGCTGGGAGGCGGACCTCTGGGGCCGCATCGCGCGCAGCGTCGAGGCCAGCGGTGCGCAGGCGCAGGCCAGCAGCGCCGATCTGCGCTCGGCGCTGTTGAGCGCCCAGGCGACGCTGGTCGAGAGCTATCTGCAATTGCGCATCAACGACGCCGAGCGCCGCCTGCTCGAACAGACCATCGCGGCCTACCGGCGCTCGCTCGCGATCACCCGGAATCAGTACCGGGCCGGCATCGTCGGCCGCAGCGACGTGGCGCAGGCAGAGACGCAACTCGAATCGACGCAGGCGCAGGCGATCGATCTGGGCGTGGCCCGCGCCCAGCTGGAGCACGCCATCGCCGTGCTGCTCGGCCGCCCCCCGGCGGACTTCAGCCTGGCGCCCACCGGCACCCTCCCGCGCCTGCCGACGATACCGGTCGGCCTGCCCGCCGACCTGCTCGAGCGCCGCCCCGACATCGCCGCGGCGGAGCGGCGCATGGCCGCGGCCAACGCCCAGATCGGCGTGGCGCAGGCGGCCTACTTTCCGGACTTGAGCTTCAGCGCCTCGGGCGGCTTCCAGAATTCCAGCTTCGCCCAATTGGCGACCCTGCCCAACCGCTTCTGGTCGCTGGGGCCGTCGCTGGCGCTCTCCCTGTTCGACGGCGGCGCGCGCTCCGCGCAGAAGCAACAGGCGCTCGCCGCCTACGACGCCAGCGTCGCCGGCTATCGCCAGACGGTGCTCGCCGCCTTCCAGGAGGTCGAGGACAATCTCGCCGCGCTGCGCATCCTGGCGGAGGAGGCCCGTGCGCAGGACTCGGCGCGGAAGTCGGCGGCCGAAGCGCTGCGGCTCGCCGAAAACCAGTACCGGGCGGGCACCGTGAGCTATCTCAACGTCGTCGTCGCGCAGACGGCGGCACTCGGCGCCGACCGGGCCAGCCTCGCCATCGCCGGCAACCGGCTGGTCGCCAGCGTCTCGCTGCAGAAGGCGCTGGGCGGCGACTGGCGGGGCGGGGCAGCAATTGGCGAGTGAGCTGCCGCTCGATCCCGTCCTGCATCGCCGGATGGCCGACGCCAAGCGCGGCCTCGGCGACGAACTGGGCGCGCTCGCGCACCTGATCGCGGCGCAGGCGCTCGAGACGCCCGCCGCGGGTTCGGCGCAGGCACTGTGCACCGTCGCCACCGGCTACTTCATGAAGGGCGAGCACGAGACCGCGGCGCGCTGGTACCGGCTGGCCTTGCTGCTCGATCCGGATCTGGCGATCGCCCATCAGAACCTCGCCGCGATCCACGCACAGGCGGGGCGCAGCGAACAGGCGGCGGCTTGCCGCGACCGCGCCTACCGGCTCCAGCGCGTGTTCGTCGAGAGCGTCGAGAGCGCCGGCGCCGCGCTCAGTCGGGTGCTGATCCTCTATGCCGGCGGGAGCCCGGGCAACGTTCCGGCGGAGACGCTGCTGCCCACGGCGCGCTGCAGCCGGATCAAGTACGCGATCGACTACGCGGCGCAGAGCGAGGACGGGGAGCTTCCCCCTTACGATCTGGTCTTCAATGCCATCGGCGAGCCCGACGTCGCGGCCCCCCTGGCCGGCAGGCTGGAGCGCTTCGCGGCGCGCTGCGGCCGGCCGCTGCTCAATCCCCCCGCGGCGGTGATGAGAACCCGGCGCCATCTCCTGCCGGCCTTGCTGGGCGACGTCGGAGGCGTCCTGGTCCCGCCCTGCCTGCGCCTCGAGCGAGCGAGCGCTGCGCGCGCCGAACTGGCCGGGCTTCTCGCGCACGCGGGCATGACGCCGCCGCTGCTCATCCGCCCCGCGGCGAGCCACGGCGGCGATGGCCTCGAACGCATCGAGGAGCTGACGGCGCTCGGCGCACGGCTCCGCGCCGCCGGTGCGGGCTATCTGACCCAGTTTCACGACTACCGCAGCGCCGACGGCCGCTACCGCAAGTACCGGATGATCTTCGTCGATCGCGAGCCCTACCCCTATCACCTCGCCGTCTCTTCCCACTGGATGGTGCACTACCACCGCGCCGGCACCGGCGACGACGAGCGCTGGATCGCCGAGGAGCGCCGCTTCCTGGAAGACCCGCGCGCCGTTCTCGGCGATCGCGCCATGTCCGCCCTGGCCGCGATCGGCAGCCGGCTCGATCTCGACTACGCCGGCATCGACTTTTCGCTCTTGCCCGACGGCCGGCTCCTGGTGTTCGAGGCTAACGCCACCATGCTGATCCACTTCGAGCGCGGCAACGGGCCGCTGGCGCACAAGAACGTCCATGTGCAGCGCATCGTCGATGCCTTCGGGCGGCGGCTGCTTCGGGCGTCCCTCGCCTGATATCGGTTATCTATCTGTTCAGAAAGAAATTTTATCCGCTATGGCGGTGCACAATTTTTTTCGATTTCCGGCCATTTCATATGGCAAAATGAGTATATGTATAGGAGAATCTTTATTTTCTAACTTCACTGCCCGTCATGCACATCGCCGTCTGTATAAAACAGGTGCCCGACAGCGCCCAGATTCGGGTCCATCCGGTCACCAACACCATCATGCGTCAAGGGGTTCCGGCAATCGTCAA
>JAJZPJ010000058.1 GCA_021811225.1 Pseudomonadota bacterium | reverse complement strand
CTGCACGATATCTTCGTCGATGTGGCGCCCTACTACGACCGCGCCAATCACGTCGCGAGCCTCGGACTGTGGTCGTGGTTCCGCAGCAGTTTCATGAAGACCATCGACTTGGCGCCCGGATTGCGGGTGCTGGACGTCTGCGCCGGCACCAATGCCATCGGCATCGCGCTGCTCAGACGCGAGCCCAGCCTCGAGGTGCATGCGATGGACCGCAGCGTCGCGATGCAGGAGGTCGGTCGGACGCGGGCCCAGGCCGCGGGCTTTCACATCGATAGCGTGATCGGCGACGTGCACCGTCTGCCCTTTCCCGACAATCATTTCGATCGGGTCACGCTGCAGTTCGCTTCGAGGCATCTGCGCGTCAAGGAGGTGTTCAGCGAGATCCGCCGCGTGTTGAAGCCGGGCGGCAGCTTTCATCACTGCGACATGCTGCGCCCCGGCAACCCGGTGGTCGAGAAGCTCTACTACGGCTACCTGCGCGCCTGCCTCGCGGTCACCGGCCTGCTGTTCAGGAGCGGCACCGCCGCGATGAACGCCAAGAAATATTTCATCGATGCGCTGGAACTGTTCTATTCGGCCGACGAACTGTCCGAAGTGTTGCAATCGCTGGGTTACGTCGATGTGCGCTCCAAGACGCTGCTCGCCGGCATGATCGGCTTCCACCGTGCGGTCAAGCCTGCCCAGGACTGAGCTTGCCCGGGGAGGCCGGTTCTTCGGGCCCGTGGCGCACCCATGAATTCAGTGCGGATCCTGGCCGCGTGGAATCGCAAGATCCTCGAAGTCTACAGCCGGCGCACCATCTCGGCGCTGCGCGCGATCCTGCCCTTGCGCCTGGCCTTGCCGCGCCTCGAATCCTTTCTCGCCGACAACATCGCCAAGGAAGCGGCGAAGGATGCCCTGGTCATCGGCCGAGTCGGAGAGTTGCTGGCCGCCGGTCAGACCCCGGACGGGAATACGCCGCTGCAGTTGCTGGCCGCGGGCAAAGAAATCGATCGTAGATTCCTGGCCCGGGTGGCCGATTTCCCGATCGGCATCGTGATCCGCTACGAGGAAATCGATCCGCTGAGACTGCAACGCATCGGCCGGATGCAGCAGGCCGCCGGCCTGATCCTCGCCGGGATGGAGCGAGCGGGCGACGCCAGGTCGGCAATTCGCGAGTGTTATTCGAGCAGCGAATTCGAGCGCCTGTTGCTCGACCTGATGCGCCTCTATGCGCAGGAGACCCGGGCCTTGAGCCGCTCGCTGCGCCTGCCCGCGCTCCTGGTGCCGCTGCGCGAGCGGATCGCGCAATCCCTGTACGACGTCATGGCCGCGGCGGCGGCCGGCCTGGCGGCCGATGCGGCCGGCAGCGTCTTCCGCTCCGGGCGCTCAATACGCACGCCAGGCACCCGCCTGGCGGCAATCGCTGAACCTGTGGGTTTGGGGGAGGGGTAATGGAGACGATCCAGACAGATGTGGCCATCATCGGAGCGGGAGGGGCGGGCTTGCGCGCCGCCATCGCGCTGGCGCAGGCAGATCCCAAGCTGCGCATCGCCCTGATCTCCAAGGTCTACCCGATGCGCAGCCATACCTGCGCCGCCGAGGGCGGGGCCGCCGGCGTGATCAAGGCCGACGACAGCATGAAGCAGCACTTCGACGACACCGTCGGCGGCGGCGACTGGCTCTCCGACCAGGACGCGGTCGAGTACTTCATCCACGAGGCGCCCAAGGAACTGACCCAGCTGGAGCACTGGGGCTGTCCGTGGAACCGCGAGGCGGACGGTTCGGTGGCGGTGCGGCCGTTCGGCGGCATGAAGATCCAGCGCACCTGGTTCGCTGCGGACAAGTCGGGTTTCCACATTCTCCATACGCTGTTCCAGACCTCGCTGCAGTTCGACAACATCCAGCGCTACGACGAGTTCTTCGCCACCGACCTGCTGGTCGACGACGGTCGCTGCCAGGGCTTGACCGCGATCGAGATGCGCAGCGGCCAGATGCGCTGCTTCCTCGCCGGCGCGGTGATCATCGCCGGCGGCGGCGCCGGCCGCATGTTCCCGTTCAACACCAACGGCGCGATCAAGACCGGCGACGGCATGGCCCTGGCCTACCGCGCCGGCGTGCCGCTGAAGGACATGGAGTTCGTCCAGTACCATCCGACCGGGCTGCCCAACACCGGCACGCTGCTCACCGAGGCCTGCCGCGGCGAGGGCGGCGTCTTGCTCAACAAGGACGGCTACCGCTTCCTCCAGGACTACGGCATGGGCCCCGAGACGCCGCTGGGCAAGCCGGTGTTGAAGACCATGGAGCTCGGTCCGCGCGACCGCGTCTCCCAGAGCATCTGGCACGAGATCAGGAAGGGCAGGGCGGTCAAGACCCCCTGGGGCGATTGCGTCTGGCTCGACATGCGCCACCTGGGCGAGAAGAAGATCAACGAGCGCCTGCCCTTCGTGCGCGACATCTCGATCAGTTATCTGGGCGTCGATCCGGTCACCGACATGGTGCCGATCCGCCCGGTGGTGCATTACATGATGGGCGGCATCCACACCGACATCAACGCGGCGACGCCGCTGCCCGGCCTGTTCGCGGCGGGCGAGTGCGCCTGCGTCAGCATCAACGGCGCCAACCGCCTGGGTTCGAACTCGCTGGTGGAAATCCTGGTCTTCGGCCATCGCGCCGGGCTCTCCGCCCTGGAGCACGCACGCGGCGTCGGTCGGAGCTCAGAGGCGGCGCTGAGCGCCCAGGCCGAGGCCGCCCAGGGCCGGGTCCGCGCGCTGTTCATGAGAAACGCCGGCAAGGAGTCGATCGCCGGACTGCGCAAGGAGATGACCGACACCATGGAAGAGGGCGCCGGCATCTACCGCACCCAGGAGGGTCTGGCCAAGACCTGCGACAAGCTCTCCGAGCTGCGCCGGCGCTACGCCGACGTCGCGCTCCACGACAAGACCAACGTCTATAACACCGACCTGCTCTCGGCGCTGGAACTGGGCTCGATGCTCGATTGCGCCGAGGCGGTGGCGGTCTCCGGGCGCGAGCGCCGCGAGTCGCGCGGCGCCCACCAGCGCCTCGACTTCACCGCCCGCGACGATGCCAATTACCTCAGGCATTCGCTGGCCCACTATCGGGGCAGCGAGCCGCCCAACATCGATTACCGCGACGTGGTGATCACCACCTCGCCGCCGGGCGTGCGCGATTACTCGGGAGCCAAGAAATGAGCGAGAACAGAATGGCGATCCGCCAGGTCGAGCTCGAGGTGCTGCGCTACAACCCGGAGACCGACGACGAGCCGAAGTTTCAGCGCTATTCGGTGCCGTGCAAGAACGAATGGTGCATTCTCGACGCGCTGAACTACCTCAAGGACAATCTCGATCCGACGCTCAGCTACCGCTGGTCCTGCCACATGCAGGTGTGCGGCAGTTGCGGCATGATGATCAACGGCGAACCGAAGCTCGCCTGCAAGGCCATGGTGCGCGACTATGCCGGCGTGATCCGGATCGAGCCGCTGTCGCACTTCCCGATCGAACGCGACCTGGTCGCGGTCGCCGACGACTTCATGGCCAAGTTGAAACGGGTCAAGCCCTACCTGATCCCGGGCGAGAAGCGCTCGCTCGCCGACGGCGAGTACCAGCAGACCCCGGAGCAGCTCGCGCGCTACCGCAAGTACGCGATGTGCATCAACTGCATGCTCTGCTACGCCGCCTGCCCGGAATACGGCCTGACGCCGAAATTCATCGGCCCCGGCGCGATCTCGCTGGCGCACCGCTACAACCAGGATTCGCGCGACGGCGGCCGCGACCTCCGCCAGGAGGAGATCGCCACCAACGAGGGGGTGTGGGAATGCACCTTCGTCGGCGCCTGCTCCGAGGTCTGTCCGAAGCACGTCGATCCGGCCAGCGCGCTGCAGCAGGTGAAGGTCGCCAGCACCGTCGACTGGTATCTCGAACACTTCATGTCATGGGTGAAAAAATGAGCCGCCGCCCCTACCTCCGGGAAGTCTCCAGGACCGCCTGGTTCTTCAAGCGTCCGCGCTATCTGCGCTACATGGCGCGCGAAGTGACCTGCATCTTCATCGGCATCTACACGGTGATCCTGTTGGTCGGCGTCTATCGGCTGTCGCAGGGCCGGGCCGAATATGAGGCTTTCCTGATGGCGCTGCAGCGGCCGGCGAGCGTGGTCTTCCACGTCGCGGCGCTGGCCTTCGCGCTCTACAACTCCTTCACCTGGTTCAACGTCGCGCCCAAGGCGCTGCCCATCCAGGTGGGCGAGGAATTCCTGCCCGACAGCGTGGTGGCGGGCGGGCACTACGTCGTCTGGGTGGCGCTGTCGCTGTTCATCCTGTTCTGGGCGGGGGTACTCTGATCATGGCCAAGTCGAACAAACCGATCATCTGGGGCACCTTCGCCGCCGGCGGCGAGCTCGTCTCCTTCGTCACCCCGGTGCTGATCCTGCTCACGCTCTTGGCCGCCGTCGGCCACGTCCCCGACATGCTGGGTTACGACGCACTGCGCGGATTCGCCGCCGGCTGGTTCGGCAAGCTGGTCATCTTCGTGGTGCTGTTCCTGTCGCTGTGGAGTCAGGCGCACCGCTTGCGCATCACCTTTTACGACTTCGGTGCGCGCGCCGATACACTGGTGGCGATCATGGTTTATGCGCTCGCTGCAGTGGGCAGCATCGCAACGCTGGTCTTTCTGGCGAGGCTTTGATAAGAATCCGCTGAAATAGGCTCTGGCAGGGCGTTTGCCGACATCGAAAAACACTGACGAACGTTATATTTTTATTGTGCAGGGCAGCAGTTGCGGTATAATTTGCGCCGTACAAAAACTGCCACCAAGCGACTGCTGTCTGACTATTGCTTGGGGAAAATAGCCGACGTGGTGAAATTGGTAGACACGCTGTCTTGAGGGGGCAGTGGCGCAAGCTGTGCGAGTTCGAGTCTCGCCGTCGGCACCAATAACAACAAGGTGTGTCCGCCTTTGCGGGCACCGGGAAATGCGGCGCGAGCCGCGACTGGATATGCTGGAAAGTTATTTTCCTGTACTGGTCTTCATCGCCGTCGGCATCGTTTTCGGATGCCTGCCGATGATCCTCGGTTGGTTCATCGGGCCGCGTCATCCCGACGCCGAGAAGGACTCGGCATACGAGTGCGGTTTCGAGGCCTTCGAGGATGCGCGTCTGAAATTCGACGTGCGCTACTACCTGATCGCCATCGTCTTCATCCTGTTCGATCTGGAAATCGCCTTCCTCTTTCCCTGGGCGTCGATCTTCAAGGAGATCGTCGGCAATCCCGCGATCAAGCTCTTCGGCTTCGTCGAGATGCTGGTGTTCCTCGGCATCCTGCTGATCGGCTACGTCTATGCCTGGGCCAAGGGCGCCCTGGACTGGGAATGAATCATGAGCATTGAAGGACTCCTGCAGGAAGGTTTCGTCACCACCTCGCTCGACAAGCTGATCAACTGGACCCGTACCGGTTCGCTCTGGCCGGTGACCTTCGGTCTGGCCTGCTGCGCCATCGAGATGATCCATACCGGCTGTTCGCGCTACGACCTCGACCGCTTCGGCGTGGTGTTCCGCGCCAGTCCCCGCCAGTCGGACGTGATGATCATCGCCGGGACGCTGACCAACAAGATGGCGCCGGCCTTGCGCAAGGTCTACGACCAGATGGCCGAGCCGCGCTGGGTGATCTCGATGGGCTCCTGCGCCAACGGCGGCGGCTACTACCACTATTCCTACTCGGTGGTCCGCGGCGCCGACCGCATCGTGCCGGTCGATATCTACGTGCCCGGTTGTCCGCCGACGGCCGAAGCGCTGCTCTACGGCATCATCCAGCTGCAAAGCAAGATCAAGCGCACCTCGACCATCGCCCGCTAGGCTGCCAACGCTATCGCCGTCATCAATCCGCTCTTCAACCGCAACCTTCTCGATCCGTCGACATCAACATGAGCGCCAAGCTGGAAAGGCTTTGTCAGAATTTGCACAGCGTATTGGGCGAGCGTGTCGGTAGTCTGGTCACGGCCCTGGGCGAGGTGACCCTGGTGGTGACCGCCGCCGATTACCTGGCCGTGGCCAGAACGCTGCGCGACCATCCGGATCTGCGCTTCGAGCAGTTGATCGATCTGTGCGGCGTCGACTACGCCAGCTACGGCGAGGTGAGCGCGCCCGCCGGCGTGGCGGCCGAGCGGGCCAACCGCTTCGCGGCCGTGAGCCAGCTGCTCTCGCTCAGCCACAAT
This sequence comes from Pseudomonadota bacterium, assembly GCA_021811225.1. Classification (GTDB taxonomy): domain Bacteria; phylum Pseudomonadota; class Gammaproteobacteria; order Burkholderiales; family Rhodocyclaceae; genus CAIYYX01. Next base: position 7,668 of record JAJZPJ010000058.1, on the reverse strand, counting down.
TGGCGTCTGCGCCTGCGCGTCTTCGCCGAAGACGGCGCCTTTCCCGTGGTCGATTCCGTAACGTCGATCTGGAACAGCGCCGACTGGTTCGAGCGCGAGGCCTTCGATCTGTTCGGCATCATGTTCCGGGGCCACGCCGACCTGCGCCGCATCCTCACCGACTACGGCTTCATCGGCCACCCCTTCCGCAAGGACTTCCCGATCTCCGGCTACGTCGAGATGACCTACGATCCGGAGCAAAAGCGCGTCGTCTATCAGCCGGTGAGCATCGCGCCGCGCGAAGTCACGCCGCGCATCATCCGCGAGCAAAATTACGGAAATACCGACCGTGGCTGACATCCAGAATTACACATTGAACTTTGGCCCGCAGCACCCGGCGGCGCACGGCGTGCTGCGTCTGGTGCTGGAGCTCGACGGCGAGGTGGTGGTGCGCGCCGATCCGCACATCGGCCTGCTCCACCGCGCCACCGAGAAGCTCGCCGAGCAGAAGACCTGGCTGCAGTCGGTGCCCTACATGGACCGGCTCGACTACACCTCGATGCTGGTCAACGAGCATCCCTACGTGATGGCGATCGAGAAGCTGCTGGGCATCGAGGTGCCGCTGCGCGCCCAGTACATCCGGGTGATGTTCGACGAGATCACGCGCATCCACAACCACCTGCTGTCCATCGGCACCCAGGCCTTGGACGTCGGCGCCATGACCATGGTGCTCTACACCTTCCGCGAGCGGGAGGACATCATCGACATCCTCGAGGCCACCACCGGCGCGCGCATGCACGGCGCCTACTACCGGCCCGGCGGCGTCTATCGCGACCTGCCCGACCGCATGCCGCGCTACGAGGTCAACAAGTTCAAGAACGCCAAGACGGTGAAGGAGCTGAACGCGGCGCGCGAAGGTTCGCTGCTCGATTTCGTCGAAGACTTCGCCGACCGCTTTCCGGGCAACTGCGACGACTACGAGACGCTGCTCACCGACAACCGCATCTGGAAGCAGCGCCTGGTCGATATCGGCATCGTCTCGCCGGAGCGCGCCCTGCAACTGGGCTTCACCGGCCCGATGCTGCGCGGCTCGGGCATCGAGTGGGATCTGCGCCGGAAGCAGCCCTACGAGGTCTATGAGCACCTCGAGTTCGACATCCCGGTCGGCGTCAATGGCGACTGCTACGACCGCTACCTGGTGCGCATGGAGGAGATGCGCCAGTCCAGCCGCATCATCAAGCAGTGCGTCGCCTGGCTGCGCCAGCATCCCGGTCCGGTGATCACCGACAACCACAAGGTGGCGCCGCCATCGCGCGAGAAGATGAAGGGCAGCATGGAGGAGTTGATCCACCACTTCAAGCTGTTTACCGAGGGCATCCACGTGCCCGCCGGCGAGGTCTATGCCGGCATCGAGCACGCCAAGGGCGAGTTCGGCGTCTATCTGATTTCCGACGGCGCCAACAAGCCCTATCGGATGAAGCTGCGCTCCGCCGCATTCACCCATCTGTCCGCCATGGACGAGATGGCAAGAGGCCACATGATCGCCGACGCCGTGACCATCATCGGCACGATGGACATCGTCTTCGGCGACGTTGATAGATGAGACCATGCTGAGCGATAACGCACTGAAGAGAATCGACCGCGAGCTGACCAAGTACCCGGCCGACCAGAAGCAGTCGGCGGTGATGGCGGCGCTGGCGATCGCCCAGGACGAGAAGGGTTATCTGGCGCAGGAGACCATCGCCGCGGTCGCCGACTACCTCGGCATGGCGCCGATGGCGGCCTACGAGATCGCCTCCTTCTACAACATGTACGACCTGGCGCCGGTGGGCAGGTTCAAGCTCACCGTGTGCACCAACCTGCCTTGCGCGCTCTCCGGCGGCGTTCATGCCGCCGATCACCTCAAGCAGACGCTCGGCATCGACTTCAACGAGACCACCCCGGACGGCCTGTTCACCCTCAAGGAGGGCGAGTGCCTGGGTGCCTGCGGCGATGCGCCGGTGCTGTTGATGAACAACAAGCGGATGTGCAGCCACATGAGCACCGAGGCGATCGACCAGTTGCTGGCCGAGCTGCGGGCCGAAGCGCTGGCCAAACCTGCCGGGCCGAAATCATGAGCGCCCAGACGATCCTCACCGCCGGCATAGAGCCGGCCACCGCCGACGCCACCTGGCACCTGGACGACTACGTCGGGCGCGGCGGCTACGCCGCGCTGAAGAAGGTCCTGGCGGAGAAGATGACGCCCGAGGCGGTGATCAACGAGGTGAAGAAATCCTCGCTGCGCGGCCGCGGCGGCGCCGGCTTCCCCTCCGGCCTGAAGTGGAGCTTCATGCCCAAGGCCTATGCCGGCACCAAGTACCTGTGCTGCAATTCCGACGAGGGCGAGCCGGGCACCTTCAAGGACCGCGACCTGCTGCGCTACAACCCGCACCAGGTGATCGAGGGCATGGCCATCGCCGCCTACGCGATGGGCACCGCGGTCGGCTACAACTACATCCACGGCGAGGTCTGGGATCTGTATGCGCGCTTCGAGCGGGCGCTGGACGAGGCGCGCGCCGCCGGCCTGATCGGCCAGAACATCCTCGGCAGCGGCTTCAACTTCGAGCTCTATGCCCACCACGGCTACGGCGCCTACATCTGCGGCGAGGAGACGGCGCTGCTCGAGTCGATCGAGGGCAAGAAGGGCCAGCCGCGCTACAAGCCGCCCTTCCCGGCGAGCTACGGCCTGTACGGCAAGCCGACCACCATCAACAACACCGAGACCTTCGCCGCGGTGCCGTGGATCATCATGAACGGCGGCGAGAAGTATCTCGAACTGGGCAAGCCCAACAACGGCGGCACCAAGCTGTTCTCGGTCTCCGGCCACGTGGTCCGGCCGGGCGTCTATGAGGTGCCGATGGGCCTGCCCTTCCCGGAATTGCTGAAGATGTGCGGCGGCATGCGCGGCGGGCGCAAGCTGAAGGCCTGCATTCCGGGCGGCTCTTCCGCACCGGTGCTGCCGGCCGAGATCATGATGGAGTGCACGATGGATTACGACGCCATCGCCAAGGCCGGCTCGATGCTGGGTTCCGGGGCGGTGATCGTGATGGACGAGAGCGTCTGCATGGTGCGCGCGCTGGAGCGCCTGTCCTACTTCTACTTCGAGGAATCCTGCGGCCAGTGCACGCCCTGCCGCGAGGGCACCGGCTGGCTCTACCGCGTCGTGCATCGGATCGAGCACGGCCTGGGGCGCGCCGAGGATCTGGATCTCCTGAACGGCGTCACCGACAACATCATGGGCCGCACCATCTGCGCCCTGGGCGACGCCGCCTCGCTGCCGGTGAGGAGCTTCATCAAGCACTTCCGGAGCGAGTTCGAGTACCACATCGACAACAAGAAGTGCCTGGTGCCGCCCGAAGTGCAGCGCGAAGGCAGCAAGATCCATGTGAGGCCGTCTCAATGCTAGACATCGAAATCGACGGCAAGGCGCTGCAGGTTGCCGAAGGCAGCACCATCATCGAGGCGGCGCATCAGCTCGGTACCTACATCCCGCACTTTTGCTACCACAAGAAGTTGTCGATCGCCGCCAATTGCCGGATGTGCCTGGTGCAGGTGGAGAAGGCGCCCAAGCCGATGCCGGCCTGCGCCACGCCGGTGACCAACGGCATGAAGGTGCAGACGCACTCCGGGCAGGCGGTCGCCGCGCAGAAGGGGGGGATGGAGTTCCTGCTGATCAACCACCCGTTGGACTGCCCGATCTGCGACCAGGGCGGCGAATGCCTGCTGCAGGATCTCGCCGTCGGCTACGGCGCCAGCGCTTCCCGCTATCAGGAAGAGAAGCGCGTGGTCATGAACAAGAATCTCGGTCCGCTGGTGGCCACCGACATGACGCGCTGCATCAACTGCACGCGCTGCGTTCGCTTCACCCAGGAGATCGCCGGCCTGATGGAGCTGGGTCAGGCATTTCGCGGCGAGCACGCCGAGATCATGTCCTTCATCGGCCAGACGGTGGACTCCGAACTGTCCGGCAACATCATCGACCTGTGCCCGGTCGGTGCCCTGACTTCCAAGCCCTTCCGCTTCTCGGCGCGCACCTGGGAGCTCGCCCGCCGCAAATCGGTCAGTCCGCACGACGGCCTCGGCGCCAATCTGATCGTCCAGGTCAAGCACGACAGGGTGATGCGCGTGCTGCCGCTGGACAACGAGGCGATCAACGAATGCTGGCTCTCGGACAAGGACCGCTTCTCCTACGAGGGGCTCAATTCCCCCGAGCGCCTGACCCGGCCGATGTTGAAGCACGGCGGCCAGTGGCACGAGGTTGACTGGCAGCAGGCGCTCGACTACGTCGCCCACGCCTTCAAGGACGTCGCCAAGAACCACGGCGGCGCGGCACTGGGCGCGCTGCTCTCGCCCCACGCCACGCTGGAGGAACTGTATCTTGCGCAGAAGCTGATGCGCGGCATCTCGGGTGTCGCCGCCAACGTGGACTTCCGCCTGCGCCAGAGCGATTTCTCTCAGGACGGCAAGCGCGCCGATGGTCCCGCATCTGCCCCCTGGTTGGGCATGAAGATTTCCGAGATCGACGACCTCGATCGCGTGCTGGTGGTCGGTAGCTTCCTGCGCAAGGATCAGCCGCTGATCGCCCAGCGCCTGCGCCAGGCCGCCAAGCGCGGCGCCCAGGTGTCGCTGCTTCACGCGGCCGACGACGATCAGCTGATCAAGATCCACGCCAAGGCGATCGTGCCGCCCTCGCAGCTGCCGCGCTTGTTGGCCCAGGTGCTCAAGTGCGCGGCCGAAGCGAAGGGGGTTGCCGTCGATGCCGCGATCGGTGCGCTGACGGTGAGCGCTGAGGCGAGAGCGATCGCTGCGAGCCTGCTCTCTGGGGCAGGCAGCAAGGCCGCGGTCTTCCTCGGCAACCTCGCGCAGCAGCATCCGCGGGCGGCGACCTTGCAGGCGCTGGCCCGGCAGTTGGCGAGCCTCACCGGCGCGCGCGTCGGTTTCCTCGGCGTAGCCGCCAACAGCGTCGGCGGCTACGTCGCCGATGCGCTGCCCGGCCCCGACGGCCTGAACGCCGCGGCCATGCTCGCCGCGCCGCGCCGGGCTTATCTGCTCCTGAACGCCGAACCCGAGCTCGACTGCGCCGATCCGCAGCAGGCCATGGCCGCCTTGAAGCAGGCCGAAACGGTGGTGGTGCTCTCGCCGTTCAAGCCGGCCGGCGCCCTCGACTACGCCGACGTGCTGCTGCCGGTCTCGCCCTTCACCGAGACCTCGGGCAGCTTCGTCAATACCGAAGGCCGGGTGCAGAGCTTCAACGCCGTGGTCCAGCCGCTGGGCGAGACCCGCCCGGCCTGGAAGGTGCTGCGCGTGCTGGGCAACCTGCTCGGTCTGCAAGGCTTCGAGCAGGACAGCAGCGAGGCGGTGCGCGCCGAGATTTTCGCCGGCGCCGCGCCGGAATTCGTAGCCGACCGGCTGGACGAGGGCGCGAGCGGCGCGGCCCTCGATCTGTCGATCGACGCCGGCCCCCTGGAGCGGGTCGCCGACGTGCCCATCTACGCCGCCGACGCCTTGGTGCGCCGTGCCCCCAGCCTGCAGCGCGCGCGCGACGCCGCAGCGCCCAGCGCACGCATGAATTCCACCCAGCTGCAGAAGCTCGGCATCGCCGCCGGTCGGCAGGTCAGGGTCAAGCAGGGAGCCGGCAGCGCGGTGCTGGTGGCCGAATTGGACGAGCGCCTGCCCGAGGGCGTGGTGCGCATCGCCGCCGCGCATCCCTCGGTCGCCGGTCTTTCCGCCCCCTCCGGCGCGATCACCGTGGAGGCTCTGTGATGGGTGCGATGGTGCAGTATCTCCAGCCCTTGTTCGGCGAAGCCTGGCCCCTGGTATGGACCCTGCTGAAGATCATCGGCATCATCCTGCCGCTCTTGATCTGCGTCGCCTACCTGACCTTCTGGGAACGCAAGGTGATCGGCTGGATGCAGGTGCGCATCGGCCCCAACCGCGTCGGTCCCTGGGGGCTGCTGCAGCCGATCGCCGACGGCATGAAGCTGGTGTTCAAGGAAATCATCGTCCCGACCAAAGCCAGCAAGGGGCTGTACTTCATCGGCCCGGCGATGGCCTTCGCCACCGCGCTGGCGGCCTGGGCGGTGGTGCCCTTCTCCGACGGCTACGTGCTGGCCAACATCAACGCCGGCGTGCTCTACCTGCTGGCGATGACCTCGGTGGGCATCTACGGCGTGATCATCTCCGGCTGGGCTTCCAACTCGAAATACGCCTTCTACGGCGCGATGCGTTCGGCGGCGCAGATGGTCTCCTACGAGATCGCCATGGGCTTCGCCCTGGTCTGCGTGCTGATGGTCTCCTCCAGCCTCAACCTCACCGAGATCGTGCGCGGCCAGGGCCGGGGCATGTTCGCCGGCATGGGGCTGGGCATCCTCTCCTGGAACTGGCTGCCGCTCTTGCCGATGTTCGTCATCTACCTGGTCTCGGGCATCGCCGAGACCAACCGGGCGCCCTTCGACGTGGTCGAGGGCGAATCCGAGATCGTCGCCGGCCACATGGTCGAATACTCGGGCATGGCCTTCGCGATGTTCTTCCTCGGCGAATACGCGAACATGATCCTGGTCTCGGTGATGACCTCGATCTTCTTCCTCGGCGGCTGGCTCTCCCCGGTGGGCTTCCTGCCCGACAGCTTCCTCTGGCTGGCGGCCAAGGCCTGCTTCATCCTGTTCCTGTTCCTGTGGTTCCGCGCCACCTTCCCCCGCTATCGCTACGACCAGATCATGCGCCTGGGCTGGAAGGTGTTCGTGCCGCTGTGCATGTTCTGGCTGCTGCTGGTCGGCGTCTGGATGATGTCGCCGCTCTCCATCTGGAAATGACGCCATGGCCGCGATAAGAAAATTCCTGAAGAGCCTGCTGCTCATCGAACTGTTCCAGGGTCTGGCGGTGACCGGACGGCACCTGTTCGTGCGCAAGATCACCGTCCAGTTCCCCGAGGAGAAGACGCCGCAGAGCAACCGCTTCCGCGGCCTGCACGCGCTGCGCCGCTACCCCAACGGCGAGGAGCGCTGCATCGCCTGCAAGCTGTGCGAGGCGGTCTGCCCGGCGCTGGCGATCACCATCGAATCGGCCGAGCGCGACGACGGCAGCCGGCGCACCACGCGCTACGACATCGACCTGATCAAGTGCATCTACTGCGGCTTCTGCGAGGAAGCCTGCCCGGTCGATGCGATCGTCATGACGCGCATTTTCGAGTACCACGGCGAGAGCCGCGGCGATCTCTACTACACCAAGCAGATGCTGCTGGCGGTCGGCGACAAGAACGAGGCACAGATCGCCAAGGACCGCGCGCAGGACGCCCCCTACAGGTAGAGCGAGATGGATTTCAAGAGCGCAATCTTCTATTTTCTGGCCACCGTCCTGGTGCTTGCCAGCCTGCGCGTGATCACCGCGAGGAACCCGGTGCACGCCGCGCTGTTCCTGGTGCTGGCCTTCTTTTCCGCCGGCGGCATCTGGCTGCTGCTGCAGGCCGAGTTCCTCGCCATCGTGCTGGTGATGGTCTATGTCGGCGCGGTGATGGTGCTGTTCCTGTTCGTGGTGATGATGCTCGACATCAACATCGAGCGCCTGCGCCAGGGCTTCTGGAGCTATCTGCCGCTGGGGGCGGGCATCGGCATCCTGATGACCGTGGAGATGGCCCTGGTGCTCTCCGGCCGC
>JAJZPJ010000309.1 GCA_021811225.1 Pseudomonadota bacterium | reverse complement strand
GGCCGGGCGCTTCGGGACGGCCTGGCAGGACCGGGTGCGCCGCATCCTGCTCGACCACGGCGAAGACCCGGAGGTGTTCGTGCTCGAGCCTGGCGGCCGATGAAGCGCGCGGGGCGTCCGCTGTGGCTGGTCGGCTTCCGGCCCTTCTTCATTCTGGCCTGCCTCTCCGGCATGAGCCTGCCGGTGCTCTGGGCCCTGATTTTCAACGGGCTCATCGCTCCGCCCGAGACCTCGTTCTCGATGGTCCAGTGGCACGCCCACGAAATGTTCTTCGGCTTCGGCTGGGCGGTGCTCGGCGGCTTTCTCCTGACCGCGACCAAGAACTGGGTCCAGGTTCGCGGCTACCACGACGGCGCCCTGAAGTTTCTGGTCGCCGCCTGGTTCTTCGAGCGGGCCGGCATGTGGTTTCAGGCTGACTGGCCGCCGTGGCTCTTCCTGCTCGCCAACAACCTGTTCCTGGTGAGCATCGTCGCCATGATAGTGGCGACCTTGATCCGCAACCGCAAGACCGACAACTACCGCGACAACTATTTCTTCCTGCTGATCCTGCCGGCCTTCCTGGCGGCGAAGCATCTGATGCTCGGCGCCGACACCATGCAGCTCGGCTGGAGCATGGCGATCGGCCTGTTCCGGATGGCCTTTCTGGTGATGCTCGAGCGCACGCTGACCCAGTTCATGGGCAACGCCTTCCAGGTGAGCATCCTGAGGCACACGGCCCTGGACGGCGCCATCAAGCTGCTCGGCCTGGCGCTGGTCCTGGTCGGGCTGATGCCGCCCGGCTTCGCGGCGGCGGCCGCGCTGCTGCTGGCGCTGCTGCTCGCCATCCGGCTGGCGTTCTGGAAACCGCTGCTGGCTCTGCGCCGGCTCGATATCGGCATCATGGTGCTGGGCTACCTGGCGATCGTCGCGCAACTCCTGATCGTGGCGCTCGACCGGGTCGCGCAGCCGCACTGGATCGGCGCGGTCTCGGTGCATGTCTTCGCGCTCGGCGTCGTCGGCCTGATCGTCCCGGCCATGCTGATCAGGATCTCGAACGGGCACACCGGCAGAAAGGTGGTCTTCGTCCGGGCGGACAAACTGGCGCTGTGGCTGATGATGCTGGCCTTCGTTCTTCGCGTGATCGCCCCGCAACTCTATCCCGGCGCCTACGGCGACTGGATCGCCCTCACCGCGGCCTGCTGGTTCTCCTGCTTCGCGCTGTTAAGCTGGCGCTACTTGCCCATGCTCCTGCGCGCGCGGATAGACGGCAAGGAACATTAGAGGATGAGCGATGAGCGAATACGTCAAGGCGTGGCAATGCATAGGCTGCGGCAAGATCGAGGCGCCGCAGACCTGCGTCGGGGTCTGCCAGGACCGCCGGGTGGAGTTCGTGTACGCCGACGAACACCGGGAGTTGCAACTCGAGCTCGCGCGTGAGCGCAGCCGGGCGGCGAAGCTGGCGGCGCTGGTGCGGCAACTGGCGGGAACGACGCCGCACCCGGGCGAATGGGAGCGCTGCTATCGCGCGCTGGCGGCTCAAGCGAGCCGGCTCCTGGCGACCTTGCACCAGGATGCGGCCGGCCCGGAATGCTGATCGTCGCTCAATCCGCGCGCGATCTATTTCAGCTTGCACTTATATCATGCTGTGATATAGTATTTCCGCTGGCCTTTTTCTCGGAGGTGATGGATGGAAGTGATGACGAAATTGCCGAAGACTGACGACGAGGGTTACCTGGTAGAACCGCAGGAATGGGACGAAGAAGTAGCGGAGGCACTCGCCCGCCAGGAGAACCTGCTGCTGACCGATGAGCATTGGGATGCCATTCGCTTCATGCGCGATTTTTATCGGGATCGGCAAGTCGCCCCCGACGTGCGCTTCGTGATCTGGCATCTGGCCGAGCGCTTCGGGCCCTCTTCCCGCAACAAGATCTTCGAACTGTTTCCCTACGGCTACGTGAAGCAGGCTTGCAAGATCGCCGGCATGAAGCGGCCCCGCGGCTGGAGTTCGGGTTAGAAGCCCTGCACCGGCGGCGCCACCTTCATCACTTCCTCGATGGTGGTCAGCCCCGCCGCGATCTTCAGCGCGCCCGAGATGCGCAGCGGCTTCATGCCTTCGCGCGTGGCCAGCTCGCGGATCCGGGCCAGATCGGCGGCGGCGGTGATCTGCTTGTTGATCTCCGGCGACAGCAGCAGGATTTCGTAGATGCCGACGCGCCCGCTGTAGCCGGTCATCCGGCATTCCAGGCAGCCCACCGGATGGTAGAGCCGGGCCGGCATCTTGGCTTTCCACGGCGCCACCAGTTCGCGCCAGGCCGCCTCGTCCTCGGCGCGCAGGCTGCCCGCCTTCTTGCAGTGCGGGCAGAGCGTCCGGACCAGGCGTTGCGCCATCACGCCGAGTATCGTCGAATTGAGCAGGTAGGCCGGCACGCCCAGATCGAGCAGGCGCGTGATCGCCGACGGGGCGTCGTTGGTGTGCAGCGTCGACAGCACCAGATGGCCGGTGAGCGCCGCCTGGATGGCCATGTCGGCGGTCTCCAGATCGCGGATCTCGCCGATCATGATGATGTCCGGG
>JAJZPJ010000308.1 GCA_021811225.1 Pseudomonadota bacterium | reverse complement strand
AGCGCGGCGTAGGGAATGCCGGCCTCGCGCGCCAGCGCCGCTTCCGGCATGCCGGTCATGCCGACGATGTGGGCGCCGTCGCGCTCGAAGCGGTCGATCTCGGCGGCGGTCTCCAGGCGCGGGCCCTGGCTCGCCGCATAGACCGCGCCGTCGGCGATGGCCTCGCCGGCGCGCGCCGCCGCGGCGAACAAGGCTAGTCGCAGCGCCTCGTCGTAAGGTTCGGTGAAGTCGATATGCACCACCGGCACGTTCTGGCTGTCGTGGAAGGTCATCTGCCGGCCCCAGGTGTAGTCGATGATCTGATGGGGAATCACCAGCATGCCCGGCGCCAGATCGGCGCGGATGCCGCCGACCGAGGCGACCGAAACGATGCGCGTGGCCCGCGCCGCTTCGGCCAGCGCCCAGATGTTGGCGCGGTAATTGACGAGGTGCGGCGGTATGGTGTGGCCGTAGCCGTGGCGCGCCAGAAAGACCACCTCGCGGCTGCCGATGCGGCCGAAGCTGAGCGCGCCGGAAGGCTCGCCGTAGGGGGTGCGCACCACCTGCTGGCGGGAGACGTCGAGATTGGCGAGTTGGGTCAGACCGCTGCCGCCGATGATTGCCAGCATGAGGATGCCCCCTCGGGAAAAGCGCGGATTCTAGCACGCAGCTAACGGGCATCTCCGGTCTGACGATGCGCTGTGCTATAATGCTGCCCCCATTGTGCACCGCAAAAACCCATGTCCCGTTCGATCCGCAACATCGCCATCATCGCCCACGTCGACCACGGCAAGACCACGCTGGTGGATCAGATGCTGCGCCAGTCCGGCACCTTCGCCGCCCACCAGCACGTCACCGAACGGGTGATGGACTCGAACGATCTGGAGAAGGAACGCGGCATCACCATTCTCGCCAAGAACTGCGCGATCGACTTCGAGGGCACCCACATCAACATCGTCGACACCCCCGGCCACGCCGACTTCGGCGGCGAGGTGGAGCGCGTGCTGTCGATGGTCGACGGCTGCCTGCTGCTGGTCGATGCCGTCGAGGGGCCGATGCCGCAGACCCGCTTCGTCACGCGCAAGGCGCTGGCGCTGGGATTGAAGCCGATCGTCGTGATCAACAAGATCGACCGCCCCGGCGCCCGTCCGGACTGGGTCATCAGCCACACCTTCGACCTGTTCGACAAACTGGGCGCGACCGAGGAGCAGCTCGATTTCCCGGTGGTGTTCGCCTCCGCCCTGAACGGCTACGCGATGCTCGACGCGACCAAACAAGGCAGCGACATGAAGCCCTTGTTCGAGGCGATCATCGAGCACGTGAAGCAACCCAGGGTCGAGGCCGGCGGACCGCTGCAACTGCAGATCTGCTCGCTCGACTATTCGAGCTACGTCGGCCGCATCGGCATCGGCCGGATCACCCACGGCAAGATCAAGCCGGGCCAGGAGGTCGCGGTGATGTACGGCGACGAGCCGCGCGGCCGCGCCAAGATCGGCCAGATCCTGATGTTCAAGGGGCTGGAGCGCGAACAGGCACAGGAGGCCGAGGCCGGCGACATCGTCCTGATCACCGGCGTCGAGCAGGTCGGCATCGGCGTCACCGTCTGCGACACGGACAATCCGGTCGGCCTGCCGCCGCTCAAGGTGGACGAGCCGACCCTGACCATGAACTTCCAGGTCAACACCTCGCCCTTCGCCGGCAAGGAAGGCAAGTACGTCACCAGCCGCCAGCTGCGCGAGCGCTTGAACAAGGAACTGCTGGCCAACGTCGCGCTGCGCGTCGAGGAGACCGCGGACGCCGACATCTTCCTGGTTTCCGGACGCGGCGAACTGCACCTGACCATCCTGCTGGAGAACATGCGCCGCGAAGGCTACGAGCTGGCGGTGTCCCGCCCGCGGGTGATCTTCAAGGAGGAGAACGGCGTCAGGCTGGAGCCCTACGAGCTGCTCACCGTGGACATCGAGGAGACCCACCAGGGCGGCGTCATGGAAGAGTTAGGCCGCCGGCGCGGCGATCTCCAGGACATGCAGCCCGACGGCAAGGGCCGGGTGCGGCTCGAATACCGGATTCCGGCGCGCGGACTGATCGGCTTCCAGGGCGAATTCATGACCCTGACCCGCGGCACCGGCATGGCCAGCCACATCTTCGACGACTACGGTCCGCTCGCCGGCGACATGGCCGAACGCCGGAACGGCGTGCTGATCTCGGCCGAGAACGGACCGGCGGTGGCCTACGCGCTGTGGAAGCTGCAGGACCGCGGCCGGATGTTCGTCTCGCACAACGACCCGCTCTACGAGGGCATGATCATCGGCGTGCATAGCCGCGACAACGACCTGGTGGTCAATCCGATCAAGGGCAAGCAGCTCACCAACGTCCGCGCCTCGGGCACCGACGAAGCGGTGCGCCTGGTGCCGCCGATCCAGATCACGCTCGAGTCGGCGGTGGAATTCATCGCCGACGACGAGCTGGTGGAGATCACCCCCAAGTCGATCCGTATCCGCAAGCGCTATCTCACCGAGATCGAGCGCAAGCGCGCCAGCCGCGCCGCGGCATAAAGGGCATTCCCCCCAGCCCCCTTG
>JAJZPJ010000057.1 GCA_021811225.1 Pseudomonadota bacterium | reverse complement strand
CATCACAGTGAACTGGCGTACGACCTTGTAGTTGTACGTCGCTTGCATGAGGATATCGCCTCCCAGTTTGTAAAGAATGAATTCTTCACCGCACGCAGCTCTGCGCCCCGTTCGTGGACGGACGCTATTAGGACCCGCGTATCTTTATTATGTTATATCGCACTATCGAACGAAACCCTGACGGGCGTCAACTTATGCGTCGTGGGAGCGGAATTATGCCGCGGCGTCGTTGCGGGCCAGGGCGTGGAGCCGGCGGATGTCGTTCAGGCGGACCATCCTGCGCTCGGCGGTGATCAATCCGTCTTCGTGGAAGCGGGTCAGAATGCGGCAGACGGTCTCCTCGGCGATGCCGAGGTAGTTGCCGATGTCCTTGCGCGACATGCTCAGGCGGAACTGGGTCGGCGAATAGTTCCGGCTGGCGAAGCGTTGGGAGAGGCCGAGCAGATAGGCGGCCAGCTTTTCCTCGGCCCGCCGCGTCCCGAGCAGGAGCATCAACTGCTCGTCCTGCCTGATCTGGCCGCTCATGATCCTCAGCATCTGGTACTGGACCGAGGGGATTTTCCGGGCGATTTCGCCCAGGCGCTCGGCCTCGACCTTGCAGACGGAGACGGTTTCCAGCGCCCGGGCTTCGCAACTGTAGTGGCCGGAGGCGAGTGCGGAGAGGCCGAGCAGCTCGCCGGCGATGTGAAAACCGGTGATCTGCACGCGGCCGTCATCGCTGCTGACCGAGGTCTTGACCGAGCCGCTGCGGATCGCATACACGTAGTCGAATCGCTCCCCCGGGCCGAACAGCACCGCGCCGCGCTTATAGACCTCCTTGCGCCGGACGACGCTGTCGAGCAGCGCCATGTCGGTCCCGTCCAGGCCCAGCGGCAGGCAGAGCTGATAGACGCCGCAATGCGTGCAGGCGATCGGCTCGCAAGTCCCCTGGCCCGCCGGCCGGTTGAAGGTCTGGACGGCTGCGCTCACGGCCGGATGTCCAGTTGCTGCTGGCCGGCCGGCGGCAGCGAGAGCAGCGCGTCGGGCAGGTCGGTGAGCCGGTATTCGCCGCCCTTCACCGCCAGGGCCAGCTTTTCCAGGGTCTGCTTTTGCAGCAGATCGACGATGCTGGCCTTGATCGGCATCCATTGGGCGTGCATCGGGCAGGCGGTCTCGTCCGAGCAGACCTTGAGTCCCAGGACGCAATTCTCGGTCAGGCCGGGTCCCTCGATGAGGGCGAGGATCTGCATCAGGTCGGTCTTTTCGCAGCCTGCGCGCAGGCAGAATCCGCCCTGGCGGCCGCGGAAGGAATTGAGCAGCGTTCCCCGTTCGAGCGTCTGCATGACCTTTGCCAGGTAAGCCGGCGGCACGTCCAGATACTGAGCGATCGTCCGGCTCAGGACATGGGCGCCGGGCGGCTGGGCGGCGATGTAGATCAGGGCCTGGATGGCGTACTGGCTGGTGCGTGACAGAATCATGGGGTGCGATTATGCAGCATTTCGGCCGCCGCCGTTCGGCGCCATCGCCGGTTAGAATGAGCCCCCCGCCGCCGCAGACAGATGGAGACTTCCATGAGCCGCAGCTCCCCGGTCATCCGCTTGCATCCGGAGGCTTCCGGCGAGCGGAGCAAGAGCGAGCTGCTGGGGGTGGGCAGCGAGGAGTTCGTCCCCTGGATGATCGGCGCCCAGATGTGAGGCTCAGCCGTCCTCGAAGCGGCGCAAGGTGGTGACCAGCGGCCCCCAGACGGCCAGGGCTGCGCCGACGAAGGCGAGCGCCAGCTCCCGGGACAGCGCCGGCCATAGCAGGCAGCTCAGCGCGGTCGCGAACAGCGCCGCCCCGAGCAGCATCTGCAGCAGGCCGCAATGTCTGGCCCAGGCGAGCGGATCCCTGAGGCGGCGGGAATCGAAGCGGTCGATCAGTTCGAAGCGGCGGCGGTAACGGATCTGGAATCCGCACCAGAGGAAGCCCAGGGAGCTGAAGAGGAGGATCAGGGCACCCAGAACGACCATGGCTGACAGGTCCGTTTTGCGATCGGGAGCGGCCATGTTATGACAATGGAATTGTCGGCGCAAGCGGCTTCGTCCGCCAGAAGCTGGGGCGCCGCGCCGCCGCCGGTCGGGCTTTCGCTGGAATTTGCCGAGCGCTGCTAAATAGCGATTTCCAGGCCTTCGCGGGCGAGGATCACCGAAGGGTCGGCGGGGCCGAGACGGCACTGGGCGAGGGCTTCAGCGAAGATGCGCTCGAGCTCGTCGTCGCTGCGGGTCGGTTCGTGGTGGGTGCACACCAGTTGCTTGACGCCGCAACGGCGGGCCAGCTCGATTGAGGCGGCAAAGGTGCCGTGGCCCCAGCCGCGCTTGGCGGGATACTCGGCCGTGGTGAACGAACAATCGGCGATCAGGACGTCGCAGCCGGCCACCGCTTCGTCGATCGTGCGCTGCTTGCCCTCGATCAGCGTCTGGTATTCCGCGTAGTCTTCGTCGCCGGGTTCGTAGATGTTGAAGTAGGGCTCGTGGTCGCCGGTGAAGAACACCGACTTGCCGTTGCAGTCGATGCGGTAGCCCAGATTGATCACCGGATGGTTGAGTATGGTGTTGGTCACCCGCGCGTCGCCGACCGCCACCGTTGCGCCGACGCGCAGGGTCTGGTATTCGATCCTGGCGTGCATCTCCGCCTCGCGCACCGGGAAGTAGCTGTATTGCAGCTGCACGCTCATCACCTGTTCGATGCCGGTGCCGGTGACGACGTCGTGGGCGCCGCACAGGCGCAGGGAATTGCCCGGTATGTAGAGCGGCGTGAAGAAGGGCAGACCCTGGATGTGGTCCCAGTGGGTATGGGTGATGAACACGGTGGCGGAAATCGGCAGCTCCGCGAGCAGCGATTGCGCCAGGGCGAAGATGCCGGTGCCGCCGTCGAGGATGATCAGCTCGCCCGCGTCGCTTCTGACCTCGATGCAGGTGGTGTTGCCGCCGTAGCGGATGGTTTTCGGACCCGGCGAGGGAATGGAGCCGCGCACGCCCCAGAAGCGCACCTTCATCTGGACATCCCCGCCTGGGTGAAGGACAGGGCTTCGGCGATCATCTTGTCGCGGTCGCCCAGCGCGGCGACCACCCGATCCAGATCGGTGCCGAAGCGTTCCGGATTGATCGGCGTCTCGCCCTCGCGGTAGGGAGGCTCGGTGTCGCCGTTGCCGAGCTGCCGGCTGATCAGGTCGGCCATGCGCAGGCAGTCGTTCATGGCCGCGGCGGGCGCGGCGGGCGAGTGATGGCTGCGGATGGAATCGACCAGGGCGGGCGGGAATTGCCACTTGTCGGCGAGCATCGCGCCGACCACGGTATGGTCGGCGCCGATCAGTTCCTGCTCCGCGTGGTGCGAAGGCAGGCGGGTCTCCGCGCTCCGGGCGAGCACCTGCCGGAACTGTTCGGGCATGAACTGGGCGAAGACGATCTTGCCGAAGTCGTGCAGCAGGCCGGCGATGTAGCAGTCGCCGGGGTCGGCTTCGCCCGCCGCATAGACGGTGCACAGCTGGCGCGCGAAGGCTGCCGTGGTCAGCGAATGCATCAGGTAGCGCTGGATGTCGAAGCCGGCGGCGTTGGTCGAGGACAGGATGCCGATGGCGGCGATCGACAGCGCCAGATTCTTGATGGTGTTTACGCCGAGGTACACCACCGATTGATTGATCGAGGTGATCTTGTTGGGCAGGCTCAATTGCGCCGAGTTCACCACCCGCAGGACCTTCAGCGTGATCACCGGATCCTTCTCGATGATGCCGACCAGCTCCCGCGGCGTGCAGTTGATGTTCTTCGTGATCTCGAGGATCTTCTGCACGCTCTTCGGAAAGGCCGGCATGCGCTCGACGACGATGGCCAGCTTGCGCTCAATCTCGGGTGCGGTCTGGGTCATTGGCGGAGGATTTTCCCTTGAGCAGGGATTTGAGGTCGGCGAAGGGATTGTGCGTCGCGATCGTTTTCGGCGCGCCAGCGCCTTGTCCGGCATTCCGGTCGGACTCGAGGCGGCGCGAGTGCTCGTTGTCGTGGCAATAGACGCAGAGCAGTTCCCAGTTGCTGCCGTCGGGCGGATTGTTGTCGTGGTCGTGATCGCGGTGATGGACGGTGAGCTGTTGCAGGTTGCTGCGATCGAATTCGCGGGTGCAGCGACCGCAGACCCAGGGATAGATCTTGAGCGCCTGCTCCCGATAGCCCCGCTCGCGCGCTTCGGCGTTGCGTCGCGCTTCGGCGACAACCCGGTCCAGCCTGTCGTTGTTCATGGTGCCCGCTACCGCTCCGCAGCGACATCGATAAGCGCATCATAAAGTATTTTGCTGCTTCCAGCCGCTTCGCCAGTGGCACACTGGCGGTTTGAAAGTGGAGCTACGCATGTTGAACTTCGTGCTGTCGACGCTGACGTTTTTCATCGCCAGTCTTTATCTCAAGCGGCGTATGAGCGACATGGACCTGCCCATGGGCATGACCGGCAAGCTCCTGGTGTTCTCCCTGGCCCTGGCGATCTCCTACTTCGTCGGCTTCGTCGCCGACAAGCTGCTCGCCTGATCGTCCCCTTCATCGAATGCCCCGATTGCGGTTACCATTGCCCGCTCGTCTCTCTCGGGAACCGATCATGGACCACACTGGCCGCCGGGCCGTCGCCGTTTGGCTTTTCGTCTGCTGCCTGATGGTGTTCGCGACGCTGGTCGTCGGCGGCGTCACCCGGCTGACCCACTCCGGCCTGTCGATCGTACGGTGGCAGCCGATCGTCGGCGCGGTGCCGCCGCTCAGCCGGTCTGACTGGCAGGTCGCCTTCGCCCAGTACCAGAAGACGCCGGAATTCCTGCAGGTCAATCGTCACATGGATATCGGCGAATTCAAGCACATCTTCTGGTGGGAGTACGCGCACCGGCTGCTGGGCCGCAGCATCGGCGTGGTTTTTCTGCTGCCCTTCCTCTATTTCCTGGCGCGCCGGCGCATCGAGCGCCAGCTCGTCCCCAGGCTCGCGGGCATCTTCGTGCTCGGCGGACTGCAGGGGGCGATGGGCTGGTACATGGTGAGCAGCGGTCTGGTCGATGACCCGCGCGTCAGCCAGTATCGGCTGGCCGCTCATCTGGGCCTGGCCTTCGTGATCTTCGCGGCGATGTTCTGGGTCGCGCTCGGCCTTGTGAATGAGCGCGAGGAAACGCCGCGCCCGGGCAGAGCGGCGGCGCTGCAGCGCTTTGCCGCCTGGCTGGCGCTGATCGTCTTCACGATGGTGGAGGCCGGGGCCTTCCTCGCCGGGCTGCACGGGGGGCTGGCCTACAACACCTTCCCCGCGATGAACGGCCATTTCGTGCCGCCGGACATGTTCGCGCTGTCGCCCTGGTTTGCCAATTTCTTCAACAACCCGAGCGCGGCCCAGTTCGACCACCGGCTGATCGCCTGGCTCTTGATCCTGCTGGTGCCCAGCTTCTGGCTGAGCTCGCGGCGCACGGCGCTGCCGCCGCGGGCGCGGCTGGCGGCGAACCTGTTGCTGCTGGCGTTTGCGCTGCAGGTGGGGCTGGGCATTGCCACCCTGCTGCTGGTGGTGCCGGTGCCGCTCGCCGCCTGCCATCAGGCCGGGGCGATGGTGCTGTTCGCGACCGTGCTCTGGGTAAACCACGAACTGCGCGTATTGCGCTGAATCAGACCTCCAGGTTGTCGATCAGGCGCGTGCCGCCCAGCATCGCCGCGCCCAGCACCACCAGCGCCTTGTCGCCGGCCTGCGGCGGCTGCAGATCGAGCTGCCGGCGGATCGCGACGTAGTTCGGCTGCCAGCCGTTGGCCTGCAGTTCGGTCATCGCCAAGCGCTCCAGGCGGACGTAGTTCCGCTCGCCGTTGATGATCGCCTCGCGCACGCGCGCGAGTTCGCGATGCAGGCGCGGCGCCTCGGCGCGCTCCTGCGCGGAGAGAAAACCGTTGCGCGAGGACAGCGCCAGGCCGTCGGCGGCGCGCACCGTTTCGGCGGCGACGATCTCGATGGGCAAGGCGAGGTCGCGCGTCATGTTGGAGAGCACCATCATCTGCTGGTAATCCTTCTTGCCGAACAGGGCCACCTGCGGCTGGGCGATATTGAACAGCTTCAGCACCACGGTGGTGACGCCGCGGAAGTGGCCGGGCCGGAACTCGCCTTCGAGGATGTTGATCTGATCGGCCGGCGGCTCGACGTAGTACTGCTGCGGCGTCGGGTACATCTCGGCTTCGCAGGGCGCGAACAGATGGTCGACGCCGGCGGCGGAGAGGCGCGCGCAGTCCTGGGCGAAGGTGCGCGGATATTTTTCGAAGTCTTCGCCGGGACGGAACTGCAGACGGTTGACGAAGATCGAGACCAGCACCGAGTTGCCGTGCGCCCGCGCCTGCTGCATCAGCGAGATGTGACCGTCGTGGAGATTGCCCATGGTCGGCACCAGAACCACGCGGCCGGCGTGTTTGAGGCCGGCGCGCAGGCCGGAAATCGTGTCGTGAATGTTCATGGCGGTTCTCAATAGCAATGTTCGGCGGCGGGAAAGCTGCCGTCCTTGACCGCGGCGACGTAGGCCCTGACCGCGGCGTCGATGCTCTCCGCGCCGGCCATGAAGTTCCTGACGAAGCGGGCGGTCTTGCCCGGATAGATGCCCAGCATGTCGTGCAGCACCAGCACCTGGCCCGAGCAGTCGGGTCCGGCGCCGATGCCGACGGTGGCAATGTCGAGCAGCGCGGTCAGCTCCGTGCCCAGTTGGGCGGGGATCATCTCGATCAGCAGCAGCGCGGCGCCCGCCTGCTGCAGCGCCAGGGCGTCGTCCTTCATGCGCTGGGCGTTCTCCTCGCCCTTGCCCTGCACCCGGTAGCCGCCCAGGGCGTGCACCGACTGCGGCGTCAGGCCCAGGTGGGCCCAGACCGGCACGCCGCGCTCGGAGAGGAAACGGACGGTGTCGGCCATCACCGCGCCGCCTTCGAGCTTCACCATCTGGGCACCCGCGGCCATCAGCCGGCAGGCGTTTCGCAGCGCCAGCTCCGGACTCTCCTGGTACGAGCCCCAGGGCATGTCGGCGGCGACGAAGGCGCGCTTCGCCCCGCGGCTCACGCATTCGGTGTGATAGACCATCTGCTCCATGGTCACCGGCAGCGTCGTGCTGTGGCCCTGCAGCACGTTGCCCAGCGAGTCGCCGATCAGGATCGCGTCCACGCCGCAGCGATCGAGCAGCGCGGCGAAGCTCGCGTCGTAGCCGGTGAGGGTGGCGATCTTTTCGCCGGCGGCGCGCATGCGCGCGAACTCCGAGAGCGTCACCGGTTTGTCGTTGGCAAGATAGCTCATGCGGGAACCTCTAACGGAAGATGTAATAAACGGCGCCCAGAATACACCGCCCTCGCGCCATTGAGCGGGTCATGGTTCGAGCCGGGCGACGCCCTGGTCGCGGCAGAGCGCGAGCAGCTCGCTCAGCGCTGCCCGTCCGGGAATGCGGCATTCCGGAGCGAGTTCGGCCAGCGGCACGAGCACGAAGGCGCGCTCGTGCATGCGCGGATGGGGCAGGGTCAGCCGCGCCTCGTCCAGACGGGATTCGCCATAGAGCAGCAGGTCGAGATCGAGCGTGCGCGGCGCGTTCTTGACGCTGCGGCTGCGGCCGAAGCGCGCCTCGATGGCGAACAGCGCCTCGAGCAGGGCGAGCGGGGCGAGCGTGGTGTCGACCGCCGCCACCGCGTTGATGAAGTCGGGCTGGTGTTTCAGACCCAGCGGTACGGTTCGGTACAGGGAGGAGGCGGCGACCAGCGTCGCTTCGGGAATTCCGGACAGTGCCGCCAGCGCGGCTCTGACGGTTGCCGCCGGGTGCCCGAGATTGGCGCCCAGGGCGACGTAAGCGCGGATCATGCCGCCGGTTCCACCGCGCCGCCGTCGCGACTCTTGCCTCCCGGGGCGCGCTTCCTGCGGCGCTTCTTTGTTCCCGTCTCGGGCAGCAGCATGGCCATCCTGGCTTCGCCCTCGGCATTCTGGAAGTTGGTCCACCACTCGGCCAATTCCATCGGCACCTCGCCGCTTTGCGCGCGCAGCAGCAGGAAGTCGTAGCCGGCGCGCAGGCGCGGCTGCTCCAGCAGGCGCAGCGCGCTCTTGCCCGAGCGCTTCTCGAAGCGCGGCTGCAGCGCCCAGATGTCCTTGACGTCGCCGCTGATGCGACGGGTGATCGCGAGCTTCTCGGACTGCTGGTCGAGCACCTCGTCCATCGCCTCGAACAGCGCCGGCATCCGCACTTCGCCGCGCTTGATCCGCGCTTCCCAGTTGGCCAGCACCTCGTTCCAGAGCAGGGTGGCGAACAGGAAGCCGGGCGAGGTCGGCTTGCCCGCGCGGATGCGCGAGTCGGTGCTGGCCAGCGCCAGCATCACGAACTTCTCGCCCAGCGGCTGCTCCAGGATGACGTCGAGCAGCGGCAGCAGGCCGTGGTGCAGGCCCTCGTCCCTCAGGCGCTTGACGCACTCGACGGCGTGGCCGGAAAAGAGCAGCTTCAGCATCTCGTCGAACACCCGGGCGGCCGGCACGTTCTCCATCAGCGCAGCCATGTCGCGGATCGGCGCCTTAGCCTCGGGATCGATGGTGAGTCCCAGCTTCGCCGACAGACGGATGGCGCGCAGCATCCGCACCGGGTCCTCGCGGTAGCGCGCGCGCGGCTCGCCGATGATGCGCAGCGTTTTCTGCTTGAGGTCGGCGACGCCGTGGTGGTAGTCGAGCACGGTCTCGCTGGCCGGATCGTAGAACAGCGCGTTGATGGTGAAGTCGCGGCGCGCCGCGTCGTCGGCCTGCGAGCCCCAGACGTTGTCGCGCAGCACGCGGCCGTGCTCGTCCTTCTGCGTGTCGGCGTCGTGGGCGGCGCGGAAGGTGGACACCTCCAGCGTCTCGGCGCCTTGCATCACGTGCACGATCTGGAAGCGTCGGCCGATGATGCGCGCCCGCCGGAACAGGGCGCGCACCTGATCCGGCGTGGCGTCGGTGGCGATGTCGAAATCTTTTGGCACGATGCCGGCGATCAGGTCCCTGACCGCGCCGCCGACCACGTAGGCGCGGTGGCCCGCCTGCTGCAGCGCCTCGCAGGTGCGGCGGGCGCCGGCGGAGATATGCTCGCGGTGGATGCCGTGGCGCGCCACCGGAATCACCGCCGGCGCGATGCCGGCGGGCGCGGTGGCGACGCGGAAGACGCGGCGCAGAAGCTTGCGGATCATTCGGGAAAGGACGAAGCGGGAAAATCCCGGAAGGGCGCAATGATACCGGAAGTGCTGCCCCCGGCATACGGCGGGGAGCGGATCCGCCCTGTCGCTGCGGCTATCTCAGGCTGAGGATCGGCCAGTGGTGACGTTCGGCGTGGCGTCTCAGGGTCGGGTCGGGATCGACCGCGACCGGGTCGCTGACCCTGACGAGAAGCGGCAGGTCGTTCAAGGAATCGCTGTAGAAGAAGCTGCGCTCGAAGCTGCCCCACCACAGTCCGAGCGCTTCCAGCCAGGCCTCGACACGGGCGATCTTGCCCTCCCGGAACGAGGGCAGTCCGCGCACCCGGCCGCTGAAACGGCCGCCCGTCGGCTCCTGGGCGGCGACGGTGGCGATCAGATGCGGGATGCCGAACGCTTGCGCGATCGGTCCGGTGACGAAGCTGTTGGTGGCGGTGACGATGGCGGTCAGCGCGCCTTGGTCGAAATGGCGTTTGACCAGCGCCTGCGCCGCCGGTCCGATCATCGGGCGGATGCGCGCGGCCATGAACTCTTGATGCCACTCGTCGAGTTCATGGCGTTCGTGGCGCGACAGGGGCATCAATTGGAAATCGAGGAAGGCGTGGATGTCCAGGGTGCCGGCCTGATAGTGCTCGTAGAACTCCTGGTTCTTCGCTTCCTGCACCTCGCGGTCGAGCACTCCCTTGTCGATCAGGAACTGCGCCCATTCGAAGTCGCTGTCGCCCGAGAGCAGCGTGTTGTCGAGGTCGAAGAGCACGAGATCCATGGTCATAAATCCAGAGTGGTTTGCAATGTTTCGCGCAGCAGCGGCAGGGTCAGCGGCCGTTGCTGTTCCAGCGAGGCGCGGTCTAACGCATCGAGCACCGCCAGGAGCGAGGGCAGATCGCGGCGGCCGTGGTGCAGCAGATAGTCGATCAGGTGCTCTTCGATCCGCATGCCGCGGGCCCTGGCATGTTGTCTCAGCGCGTCGGCCTTGTCCGCGTCCGACAGCGGCTTCACCTCATAGACCAGGGCGGCGCCGATGCGGGTGCGCAGATCCTCGCGCAAGCTAAGATGCAAGGGCGGGGTCGGACCGGCCAGGAGCAGCGCCAGGCCGACCAGACGGGCGGCGTTGAAGGTGCGGAACAGGGTGACCTGGGCGGTGTCGGAGAGCCGATCGACGTCGTCTACGATCACCAGGCTGCCCGGCAGGGGGATGAGTTCCCGATCGAGTGCGGCGCCGTCGATCATCAGCACCGGGCGGGCGCGGGCGCGGGCACGGGCGCCCCGGAGCAGATGGCTGCGGCCGCTGCCTGATGGTCCCCATAGGTAGACCTGGTCGAATACCCCAGGATCGCCGAGCCCGGCCAGGCGCGCGAGCAGTTCGGCGTTGCCGTCGCCGACGAAATTGTCGAGGCTGGGCGGCTCGTTCGGCCGGATGTCGAGCAGCAGCTGGCGCGTCACGAACGGCCCTCGCCGCGATAGAAATGGCTCGCGAGATAGAGCGTTCTGACCTCGCGCAGGCCCACCAGCAGGACCGCCGAGACCGGCAGCGCCAGGAGCACGCCGAAGAAGCCGAACAATTGGCCGAAGGCGAGCAGGGCGAAGATCACCGCCAGCGGGTGCAGGCCGATGCGCTGGCCCACCAGCCAGGGCGTCAGGATGAAGCTCTCCAGGCCCTGGCCGATGGCATAGACCGCCAGCACGCCGACGATCGGCGCCATCCCGGCCGACTGCAGTGCCGCCACCGCCAGCGCCAGGCTGAAGCCGGTGGCGTAGCCCAGGTAGGGGACGAACACCAGCATGCCGGTGAGCATGCCCAAGGGCGCCGCGAAGTCTATGCCGGCGATCCACAGGCCGAGGCCGTAATAGAGCGACAGCGCCAGCATCACCGAGAGCTGGCCGCGCAGGAATTCGGCCAGGACGGCGTTGATTTCGTGCACCATGGCCAGCGTCTTGGCGTGCCAGGGGCGGGGGATGGCTGAGCTCAGGCGGGAGAGCAAACCATGCCAGTCGCGCAGCAGGTAGAACATCACCACCGGCGCCAGGAGCAGGTTGGCGACGATGCCGAACAGGGCGATGCCGCCGATCTTCAGCGAGGCCAGCAGCTTTTGCGCGATCAACTGGCTGCTGTCGCGGTTGTCGGCGATGAGTCGCGGCAAGGTCGTCGGATCGAGCTTCAGCGTGATGCCGAAGCGTTCCTTGAGCCAGGGCATCAGCTGCTCGTTCAACAGCCGGATGCCGTCGGGCAGGCGCGCCAGCAACTGCTGCGCCTCCTGGTTCACCAGCGGCAGCAGGATCAGCGCCAAGAGCGCCAGGAGCGTGGTGAGCAGCAGCATCACCGCGAGCACGCCGGCCGGACGCGGCAGGCCGAGCTTATCCAGCCGTTCCACCAGCGGCGCGCAGATGTAGGCGAGGATGCCGGCGAGCAGGAAGGGCGAGAGGATGGGGCCGAGCAGGAACAGCAGCCACAGGATGGCCAGACCGAGCACGCTCCAGATCAGGGTTTGCAGGCGGTCGGCGCGTTCTGGGGTCATTTCCGGTAGAATTGCGGGCGAATATCGCGATCGATGGCGGCTGGCAGCCGGCTTCGGCGCCGCGAGAAGACGACACAAAAGACGACACTTTAGCCGCCAGCCCGCAGGAACTCAAATGGCTTCATCTTCCGCCCCAGGCAATCTGCCTCTGACCTATCGCGACGCCGGCGTCGATATCGATGCCGGCGACGCCCTGGTCGAGCGGATCAAGCCCTTTGCCCGCCGGACCATGCGCCCCGAGGTGCTGGCCGGCATCGGCGGCTTCGGCGCGCTGTTCGAGCTGTCCAAGAAATACCGCGAGCCGGTGCTGGTCTCGGGCACCGACGGCGTCGGCACCAAGCTCAAGCTCGCCTTCCAGCTCGACCGCCACGACGGCGTCGGTCAGGACCTGGTGGCGATGAGCGTCAATGACATCCTGGTGCAAGGCGCAGAGCCGCTGTTCTTCCTCGACTACTTCGCCTGCGGCCGGCTCGACGTCGGCACCGCCGCGACCGTGATCCAGGGCATCGCCCAGGGCTGCGAGCTGGCCGGCTGCGCCCTGATCGGCGGCGAGACGGCGGAGATGCCGAGCATGTATCCGGACGGCGAGTACGACCTCGCCGGCTTCGCCGTCGGCGCCGTGGAGAAGTCGCGGATCATCGACGGCAGGACCATCGTGGCGGGCGACGCGGTGCTGGGGCTGGCTTCCAGCGGCGCCCACTCCAACGGCTATTCGCTGATCCGGAAGATCCTGGCGCGCGCCGGCCTCGGTGCCGCCGACTACGCCGCCGACTTCCACGGCCGCCCGTTCATCGACGCGGTCATGGCGCCCACGCGCATCTACGTGAAGCCGCTGTTGGCGCTGATCGCGGCGCTGCCGGTGAAGGGCATGGCGCACATCACCGGCGGCGGCCTGACCGAGAATCTGCCGCGCATCCTGCCCGAGACGCTCGCCGCGACCCTCGACCGCAAGTGCTGGCCGCTGCCGCCCTTGTTCCAGTGGCTGCAGCGCGAAGGCCAGGTCGCCGACGCCGAGATGCATCGCGTCTTCAACTGCGGCATCGGCATGGCCGTGGTCGTGGCGCAGGAGCACGCGGCGGCCGCCGCCGGGCTGCTCCAGGCGGCCGGCGAAACGGTCCATGTGATCGGCCGCATCGAGGAACGCAAACCCGGTCAGGCGCAGACCACGGTGGTCTGAGCGGCGGGCGCTCAGGCCCCGAGGAAGCGGCGCACGAGTTCCAGTGCCCGCCCGCTCATTTCCTGCCGCAGCGGATCCAGCGTCTCGGCCGGCATCCTCCTGAGCCAGGTGAGCTGGCGCTTGGCGAACTGGCGCGTCGCGAAGACGCCGCGCTCCAGAAGCTCGGCGCTCGCCAGCCGTCCCTCCAGCATCTCCCACACCTGGCGATAGCCGACGCTGCGCATCGAGGGCAGATCTGCGCTCAGGCGGTAGCGCTGCCGCAGGCCCTCGACCTCGGCGACCAGGCCGGCGTCGAGCATCGCGGCAAAGCGTTGCGCGATGCGTTCATGCAGCACCGCGCGTTCCCCCGGCACCAGTGCCAGCGTCAGCACCCGGTAGGGCAGCGGGTCCGTGCGCTGGGTGGTGCGCTGGGTGGTGAATAGTGCGCTCAGCGTCCGACCGGTCAGCGTCAGCACCTCGAGCGCGCGCTGGATGCGCTGGGCGTCGTTCGGCTGCAGGCGCGCCGCCGTTTCCGGATCGAGCCGGGCTAATTCGGCGTGCAGCGCCGGCCAGCCGCGGCGGGCGGCATCGCTATCGATTTCGGCGCGCAGCGCCGGGTCGGCTTGCGGCAGATCGGCCAGGCCTTCGGCGAGCGCCTTGAAGTAGAGCATCGTGCCGCCGACCAGGAGCGGCACGCGGCCGCGTTCTGTGCTCGCCGCCATCTCGCGCAAGGCGTCAGCGCAAAACTGCGCCGCCGAATAGCGTTGCTCCGGGCTGATCAGATCGATCAGCCGATGGGGGAAGCGTTCCTGCGTGGCGGCGTCGGGCTTGGCGGTGCCGATGTCCAGGTCGCGGAACACCTGGGCCGAATCGACGCTGACGATGTCCACCGGCAGCCGCTCGGCCAGCGCCAGCGCCAGCGCGGTCTTGCCGCTGGCGGTGGGGCCCATGAGGAAGATGGCCGGCGGTAGCCGCCGATCGGCGCCCTGCGGGCGGTCGCTGGGAGTCGTCATCGCCCTGCCGCCGGGCCGCCCCAAGGCAGGGCAGCCATGGCCTGCGAGCCATGCGAGCGGCGGTCATCCCCTTCCTCGGGAAGGGGGCTGGGGGGAAGGCACTTCATCTGCCGCGCAGGAACAGCCGGTCGAGATCGGCGAGCGACAATTGGGTCCAGGTCGGTCGGCCGTGGTTGCACTGGTCGGCCCGCTCGGTCGCCTCCATCTCGCGCAGCAGC